>NZ_JAGWCV010000002.1:0-199900 GCF_020657735.1 Clostridioides sp. ZZV15-6383
TAAGTTTTTTTAATATTTCGTTTTTGTTAAACATAAAAAGTGTGCACCTTCCTTTATATAGTGATATTTAATATTTTAATTATCACCACTTTTTAGAAGAATACACACTTTATTTTAAAGACCCTAAAGTTACTTTACTTTTTATTTTTGATTTTAGTATTGCATTAATTTTGAATATATTAAATACAATACTAAAGTCTTAAAGAAGCTCTTATAAAGAGAATCATTAAAATCTAGTTTAAGATAAAGAATCACAAAATATTAAACTAATTTATCAATATTTCGTGATTTAATATGCTGAATGTTTGATTGAATTTTTTTTGATGACCAATCCCACCATTTAATTTCTAATAACTTTGAAATTGTATCATTACTAAATCTCTTTTTTATAATCTTTGCAGGTATTCCTCCAACAATAGAATATGGTGGGACATCATTAGTAACTATTGCTCTTGTTCCAATAATTGCACCATCACCAATATGTACACCTGACATAATTATAGCATCATAGCCTATCCATACATCATTTCCAATTATAATATTTCCTTTATTGTCCCAAGCATCAGTTATATGATTGACATCTAGTCCCCATTCTTCATAAAAGATAGGAAAAGTATATGTAGATTGTGATTTCATTGTGTGATTTCCACTAGTCATTAGAAACTTTGCGTTACATGCTATTGAACAAAACTTACCAATTATTAATTTATCATTGTTTATAGGGTAATGATATAATACATTGTTTTTCTCAAAATCTCTTGGGTCATTATAAAAGTCATTATATATTGTATAATCTCCAACTTCTATATTTTCTCTTGTGATTACATTTTTAAGATATACAGTTTGATAATCATTACTTCTTGGGTATATTTTATTTGAATTTGGAATAGTCATGTTTAAATCTCTCCTTTGTAATATGTTGTGCTTTGACTATTCCACTATTACAATACATCTCTTCACAAAATCACTCCTTAGATAGTATCCATATTTCAATTTATAATCTATATATTTTGTATTTAAAAACAGACTTTTAACTATGTAGTATTTTATAACAATTATATTTTTAATTGATTATATATCAAGATAATAAAACTTGCAACTATTTAATTTACATTAATATAAAATAATTTTTAATTTGAATAATATTAATGTTTAGTAGATGCTTAATTTTTAATAGTAATTTGACTATGATATGTTAGATATGGTAGAACTATGCTTATATAAATTATTTTTGAGTTAGTATTGTTATAGAGTATAGGATTTTTACTGTATAATAGAACTGTGAAGAAAAGAGAAAATATCTTATGAGATTTCTAATTATGGAGGGGAATATGAAAAAGATAGTGCAAGTAAAAAATATTAATATTGGAGAAGGTGTACCTAAAATTTGTGTACCAATTATCGGAAAAAATAAAGAAGATATTATAAAAGAGGTCAAAGAATTAAAAGAAGAATGTTTAGATGTTATAGAGTGGCGAGTTGATTTTTTTGAGAATGTGGAAAATATTCAAGAAGTTAAGAATACTCTTTATGAATTAAAAAGTTACATATCTAATATACCTTTATTATTCACATTTAGAAGTATAGTAGAAGGGGGAGAAAAATTAATATCAAAAGATTATTATATTACTTTGAATAAAGAAATTTCCAATACAGGCTTAATAGATTTATTAGATGTAGAGTTATTTATAGGAGATGAAATTGTAGAGGAAGTAGTTAATTTTGCTCATAAAAAAGGAGTGAAAGTAATTATATCTAATCATGATTTTAATAAAACTCCAAAAAAAGAAGAGATTATATCTCGTTTATGTAGGATGCAGGAATTAGGGGCAGATTTACCTAAAATAGCTGTTATGCCACAAAATGAAAAAGATGTGTTGGTGCTACTTGAAGCTACAAATGAAATGTTTAGAATTTATGCAGATAGACCAATAGTAACAATGTCAATGTCAGGAGTGGGAGTTATAAGTCGATTATGTGGAGAAATATTTGGTTCTGCGTTGACCTTTGGAGCAGCTAAAAATGTTTCAGCACCAGGGCAGATATCATTTAAAGAATTAAACTCAGCACTCAATTTATTGCATAAGAGTATTAACTAGTTTAATTAAAGCTGAAAAGTAATATTGGATAGTGTTTATTGGTATGTTTTTACATTATGTATATCTAATGAAAAGTGAATACTCTTTAAGATGTATAAATCAAATATAAAAAACTTTTCAGATAGTAAAATTTAAATTAGGTAATTACGTGATATCTGAAAAGTAACTATTTAATGTATGTATTCTGAAAGTAATTATAGAAAATGATGTTGTCTGATGTTATATAGTGAACTTGGATTGTAGGAAATCTTATAAATCAACTATGGCATATTTAAAATATGCCATTAAAAACTATTAAATATTAGATTATAGATAATATGCTAATATTTCTGTTATTTATAGACAGTAAGTTTCAATAATGACGATTTTATCTAAATTAGAAGATATATATTGAAAAAGTGAAAATTTTGATATAGAAACATATTAGACTATATAAGCAATTTTACACTTTGTTATTTTTTATAGTGCATTTTAATACTATGTACCTTTAGATGTAAAATTTGTGTTATTTATGTTTGTCATTCTTTTTACTTTTTTATAATCATGTACTCTAAAAATTATATATGTAATATAAGATTATCACTCTATTTTTGGAATATTGTACGTTACAACATTTATACCTATCATCATCAATGACACTAGAATATATAGGATACTTATTTTCGTTTAACCAATATTTTTGCATATTCTTTGTCCAAGATTTTGGAAATTTAAATACTTTTTTATTTATTAGAACATCTTCATCTTCAAAAATATTAACTTCTTTTTCAATTTTTATTTTTCTGTTATATATTTTATTTATAGATTCCTTGTCGAGTTTTATGTCTTTATACATATCAGGACAATAACAACAAACATAATTTCTGTTTTTTCGACGTTTAAATTTTACAACTTTCTCTATGCTAATTTCTAGTTTTTTTGTATCATCTTTTATAAATTTAATATCTTCTATATTGTCACTTGAAAAAATTTCTGTCAATCTTAAAGTGTCCACAGTTTCTCTAAGTATATGTTTTTTATAAGAACAAAACTCATATCTCAAAGAAAGGTTTAATTTATTAGGTATGTAGTCATTCTCATATTTAAACATTTTAATTTTTTTCAATTCAGTATTATCTTTAAATTTCAACTTTTTATACCTGAAAGTCACTTTGATAAAAAGAGTATATTCTACATCAATATATTCTTTTGCAATCTTAAATTTATCGCTACCTTCAATCACAATCATAGCTTATCCCCAATCGTTTTATATTAAAATAAGGCCACAGAACATGGTCTAATAGTACTCATTAGCACTATAAGACAATGTTAACACAAAAAGACAAAAAAAGGTTATTTATTTCAAATAACCTTTTTGTTTATATAAAATATAAGGAATTATATTCTATTCTTTTTTATGGTATCTATAATTTGTAATATCAGATTTAACTCTCTTGAATTTAAGCGTTTTAACTCTTCGTTTATATCATTTTCTAAATATGTCTTTCCAATGGGAGTAATGTCTTTTATAAGAACATCTGCAGAGATATTTAATACACTTACAAATTTTATGAATGTTTTAAGACTTGGATTTTTTTTACCACTTTCGATTTGAGTTATATACCAAGGCGATACTCCAACCATATTTGCAAACTCTTTTGAAGTTAAATTCGCTTTTTTACGTTCTTCTTTAAGTCTTTTACCTATGTAATTCATTATTTTCACTATTTCCCTCACTTATATTTCTTTATATTTAATGATACATTTTATTAACTCTAACATTGCAATTTGTTCTTTTTTAGTTAATTTATTAATCATTTCATAACATTCTAAAGGTATAGAGTTATCAATGCCTTCTGCTGTAATAATATTTGCAAATAACAATTCCAGTGGTATATTTAAAGCAGTAGCAATTTTCATTATAATACTGATAGATGTATTTGTTTCAGCTCTTTCAATCTGACCAATATATGTTGTGTGTAAACCTGCCTTTTCTGCAAGAAATTCTTGACTATATCCTAATTTTGTTCTATAGACTTTTATTCTATCTCCTATTATTTTTCCAATATTTGCCAATTATTATCCCTCTACCTTAGATTATATTCATAGTTTAAGCTGTTTTATATAGACTATTTATGCTTTTTTGGTCTAAATGTAGACTATATATGTTTATATACTGAAATAAGTACTATTTATTTTGCATAGTCTGTATCTACAATAAACAAATACGAATAAATCATATTTTCAACTAGACAAATATTTTTCGTAATTTCATACCCATACTACAATGATAAAATGAAATAATAATATGTTAATTATAGCATTTTTTATTACAATTACATATTATATACATGGAATATATTTTGAAAATTTAAATAATTTTAGATTTCATAGTGTTGAATAATTAATGTATCTAGAAAATTTTTTGATGAGTATTTTAAGCTTGATTATTCCATTAGTAATGTCAATATTTTTAAATCTAATAATATAGAAGTGAAATAAAAAAGTAATTATAAGTGAGAATTTTTTGAATAAGATTTCAAAAAAATATTTAATTAAATAAATAATGAAAATATATAATACTAGCTTCGATTATAAAAAAATAAATATGTAAATACTTATAAACATAAGTTATATGTAAGATTTACAGTAGAGTAATAATTTTATAAAAATACTTAATAAATATAAATTAAATTATATATGTATATATTGCAGTTCAATAGTGATATAATAATAAAAAAATTTTTAAAGAGAGTGAGATTACATATGAGAAAACTTGAAGAGATATTAGAATATAATAAATCATTTGTAGAGAGCAAAGAATATGAACAATATGTGACTTCAAAACATCCAAATAAAAAAATAGTAGTCTTATCTTGTATGGACACAAGATTAACTGAACTTTTGCCTAAGGCTATGAATTTGAAAAATGGAGATGTGAAGCTAATAAAAAATGCAGGAGCTACTATAATGCATCCTTTTGGAAGTATTATGAGAAGTGTTCTAGTTGCAATTTATGAATTTGATGTAGATGAGGTTATAGTTGTAGGACACCATGGATGTGGTATGTGTAATGTTGATACAGATAAATTGCTTAGTAAAATTTTAGATAGGGGAATATCTAATGATGTGATACTTACACTTCGTAGTGCTGGCATTGATACAAAACAATGGTTACATGGATTTGATTCTGCAGAAGAATCTGTAAAAGATAGTATTTATTTAATAAAAGGACATCCTTTGATTCCAGATAGGATTATTGTACATGGACTAATCATATCACCAGAGACTGGAAAGTTAGATGTTGTTGTAAATGGATATGAAGATAAGTAGGATATTATAGTATTATATAAGAAATATACTACTTAAATAGGGTGTTGTCTCAAAATTTATTTTGGGACAATTTTTTTGCTTGGAAAGATATGAAAGGGTTTATTTGAAGCTTTACAATAAAAATATAAGTAGCTGACTAATTAAAAATCTTACTATTACTTATTAAAATTATAACTATATGATGTAAAAACATTTAATAAATGAAATTTATATGAATTTTTTATAAATATATTGAAAAAAAGTATACGATATAGTAAAATAATACTTAGCCGACTAAGTAATGTAAAAATAAGGAGGGCAAGTATGAATAGTAATTCTGAAGAAAAATTAAATGATGTTTTCTTGCAATTAATGCGAATATATTTTATAAGAACTCATTTTTATTTTGATAAATTAGGCTTGTATCATGGTCAGCCACAAATACTTTTTTCTCTAAAAATGAAAAATGGGCAAAGTCAAAAGGAATTAGCAGATAAAAGAAAAGTAAAAGCATCTACAACTACAGTTATGATAAAGAGGATGGAAAAAGCTGGACTTGTAGAAAGAAAACAAGATGAAAAAGACCAAAGAGTATCTAGGATTTTTTTAACAGATAAAGGCTTAGAAACATGCAATAAAGTTGAGGAATTTAATAAGGAATTAGAAAGAGAATTCTTTTTAGGATTTAGTGAAGAGGAAAAAATAGTACTTAGAAGACTCCTAATGCAAGTACGAGATAATTTAAAAGAAGGGTGTCATAAACATGAAGATGAAAAATACTTTTAAAGTTAAAATAATATTTTTCAATTCAATGTCATTAGACTAATTAATATTACAGAAAGGAAGAAATGTATGTTTAAATTAATTAAATATTTAAAGAAATCGGCATTATCAATAGCAATAATAGTTTGTCTATTGGTAGTTCAAGCGGTATGTGACCTTTCTTTACCAGAATACACATCCAATATAGTAAATGTAGGTATACAACAAGGTGGAGTAGAAAACTCTGTTCCATCTGTGATTAGAGAGGGAGAATTAGATAAAATTACTTTATTCATGGATAAAAATAGTAAGGATAAAGTACTAGATAATTATACTTTATTGAATAAGGAGGATTATACTAAGTATAAAGATAAGTATCCAGGACTAAAAGATGAATCTCTTTATGAGTTAAATACTAAAGATAAAGATACTATAGATGATTTAAACACTATTTTTGGGAAAGCTATTTTAATAGTATCAGGACTTGAAGGTGATAGTAAAGAAGTCAAAGTGATGAAAGCTCAACTAATGAGCCAACTTCCACCACAGGCTACTCAAGGTGGAGATATTGATGTATTTAAATTGTTATCAGCAATGCCAAAAGATAAGTTAGATACATTGACTAAAGAGATGAGCAAAGGCTTTGAAGGTATGCCAGAGAGCATGATAACACAAAGTTCAGTATCATATGTAAAGTCAGAGTATGAGAAAATAGGTATTGATACAGAAAAAACTCAAAATAATTATATATTATTTACTGGGGCTAAAATGCTTGGGATAGCTATGATTAGTATGGTAGCAACAATAACAGTAGGATTCTTAGCAGCAAGAGTAGCAGCAAGTGTAGGTAGAAATCTGAGAAGTGGAGTCTTTAGAAAAGTTATGTCATTTTCAAATACTGAAATGAATGAATTTTCTACAGCTTCGTTAATTACTCGTAGTACGAATGATATTCAACAAATACAAATGTTGATGGTTATGTTGCTTAGAATAGTATTCTATGCACCTATAATGGCTATAGGTGGGGTAATAAAGGTCTTAAACACAAATACTTCAATGGCATGGATTATAGCAGTAGCAGTAGTTGCTATTTTATCATTAATTGTAGTGTTATTTTCAGTAGTTATGCCTAAGTTTAAACTAGTTCAAAAGCTTGTTGATAAGTTAAACTTAGTAAGTCGTGAAATAATTACTGGTATTCCAGTTATCAGAGCTTTTAGTACTGAGAAACATGAAGAAAAAAGATTTGATGAAGCAAATAAAAATCTAACTAAAACAAATCTTTTTGTAAATAGGGTCATGACATGTATGATGCCTGCTATGATGCTTATAATGAACCTTATCACAGTTCTTATAGTTTGGAGGGGTGCATATAGTGTTGATTCTGGAGTAATGCAAGTTGGAGATATGATGGCGTTTATACAATATACAATGCAAATAATAATGTCATTCTTGATGATATCAATGATATCTATCATGCTTCCAAGAGCGTCTGTTTCAGCTACACGTATAGATGAAGTATTAGTATCAGATATAAGTATTAAAGACCCAGAAAAATCAGAAGCACAAGAATTTAAAGAAGATAAAAAAGGTCTTGTTGAATTTAAAAATGTTTCATTCATGTACCCAGATGCAGAAGAACCTATATTAACAAATATATCTTTTACAGCAAAACCAGGAGAGACAACTGCTTTTATAGGAAGTACTGGTAGCGGTAAGTCAACTCTTATAAATTTAATTCCCCGTTTCTTTGATGTTACTGAGGGAGAAATATTATTTGATGGAGTTAATATAAAAAATGTTTCTCAACATGATTTAAGGGAAAAAATTGGATATGTACCTCAAAAAGGAGTATTATTCTCTGGTACTATAGAATCCAACTTAAAATATGGTAGAAAAGACGCAACAGAGGAAGAAATGAGAATAGCAGCTGATATAGCTCAAGCCATAGAATTTATTGATTCTAAACCAGAAGCTTTTAAAACTGAAATCTCTCAAGGTGGAACAAATGTGTCTGGAGGTCAAAAACAAAGACTTTCTATTGCAAGAGCAATAGCAAAAAATCCAGAAGTTTATATATTTGATGATAGTTTTTCAGCACTTGACTTAAAGACTGATGCAGCTCTTCGTAAGGCTTTAAAATCAAAAACCGCTGAAAGTACTGTACTAATAGTTGCACAAAGAATTAGTACTATCTTACATGCAGAACAAATAATTGTATTAAATGAAGGAGAAATAGTTGGAATAGGAACACATAAAGAGCTTCTAAAAAATTGCGAAGTTTATGAGCAAATAGCTTTATCACAACTTTCAAAGGAGGAGCTAGCTAATGAGTAGAATGGGAAGAGGTCCTATGGGAAAATCTATGGGAGTAGGACAAAAAGCAAATGACTTTAAAGGGACTATGCGAAAACTAATTGCATACTTATCTAAATTTAAAATATCAATAATTTTAGTAATTGTATTTGCTATTGGTAGTGCATCATTTTCTATAGTAGGTCCAAAAATTTTAGGTAAGGCAACTACAAAGATATTTGAAGGATTAGTGAGTAAGGTTTCTGGAGGAAATGTAGGTATAGATTTCAATGCAATTGGAAAAATCTTAGCATTTTTACTTTGCCTTTATTTGATAAGTGCATTATTCTCTTTTGTACAAGGATTTATAATGAGTGGAATTTCTCAAAAAGTATCCTATAATTTAAGAAAAGAGATTTCCGTAAAATTGGATAGATTGCCAATGAAATATTTTGATACTAAGACACATGGTGAAATATTATCAAGAATTACGAATGATATAGATACTCTAAGCCAAAGTTTAAATCAAAGTATGACACAGCTTATAACATCAGTAACAACTATGATAGGTGTTTTGATAATGATGTTATCTATAAGTGGGATTATGACATTGGTAGCAATTTTAATATTACCAATATCAATGTTTGTAATTTCAAGAATAGTAAAGAAATCACAAAAATACTTTAGATATCAACAAGAATATTTAGGAAATGTAAATGGTCAAGTTGAGGAAACTTATAGTGGTCAAACAATAGTAAAAGCATTTAATTGTGAAGATGAAGTAATTGAAGAATTTGATAAGTTAAATGATAGCTTGTATAATTCAGCATGGAAATCTCAATTTTTATCAGGTATAATGCAACCACTTATGATGTTTATTGGAAACTTAGGATATGTAATGGTATCAATTTTAGGAGGTTGGCTTGCAATTAAGAAAACTATTGAGGTTGGGGATATACAATCATTTATACAATATGTAAGAAACTTTACACAGCCAATGACTCAGATTGCACAGGTTGCCAACTTGCTACAATCAACAGCAGCAGCTTCTGAAAGAGTATTTGAGTTTTTAGAAGAGGAAGAGGAAGACCAAATTGTTGAAAATGCAGTTTCAATAGATGGCCTAGAAGGCAAAATTGATTTTGAAAATGTTAACTTTGGATATAATCCAAACAAGACTATAATAAATGATTTTTCAGTAAATGTTAAACCTGGTCAAAAAGTTGCTATTGTTGGACCTACAGGAGCGGGAAAAACTACAATAGTTAAACTTTTAATGAGGTTTTATGATGTTAATAGTGGTTCAATATTGATTGATGGTCATAATATTAAAGATTTCAATCGTAGCGAGCTTAGAGAAATGTTTGGTATGGTTCTTCAAGATACATGGTTATTTAGTAGTTCAATTATGGAAAATATAAGATATGGTAAGTTGAATGCTACAGATGAAGAAGTTATAGAGGCTGCTAAATCTGCACATGTTCATAGATTTATTAAGACATTACCAGATGGATATAAGATGAAATTAAATGAAGAAGCAAGTAATGTTTCTCAAGGTCAAAAACAATTATTGACTATAGCTCGTGCTATTTTAGCTGACCCTAAAATCTTGATATTAGATGAGGCTACAAGTTCTGTCGATACTAGAACAGAGGTACTGATTCAAAAAGCTATGGATAATCTTATGGAAGGTAGAACAAGTTTTGTAATAGCCCATAGATTATCAACTATACGTGATGCTGATATGATTCTAGTTATGAATGATGGAGATATAGTTGAACAAGGAAATCATGAGGAACTTCTAAAGAAAGGCGGATTCTATGCTAATCTTTACAATTCTCAATTTGAAGAAGATGAAGCAATGTAATAAAGAATTGTCTTAGTATATGAGTATTATTAAGAATTCTGAAGAAAAGAAAGTGTTTGAGAAGAATATGCTATTTGCCACACTAGAAACTTCTGTTAGAAATATAGTTCTTGTAAATAACAAAGAATTTTTATTGTATGATACTGTTGGGTTTGTAAGTAATCTACCACATGATTTAGTAAAAGCATTTAGATCAACATTAGAAGAAGCATGTGAAGCAGATATATTGTTACATGTTGTTGATATTTCAAATCCAAGCTATAAAAGTCATATTAAAGTAACAGAAGATACTCTAAAACAAATTGGTGCAAATGATATACCTATAATTCATATATATAATAAAATTGATTTAATTGATGAAGATTTATTAGATAATGTTGTAGGTGGTATAGATAAAGAAGGTCTCTTTATTTCGGTTAAAGAAAATATAAACATAGACAAAATGATAAAATGTATTTGTGATAGTATATTTAAAGATTATATAAGATGCAAGCTCTTAATTCCATATGACAAAGGTCATGTAGCTTCTTATTTTAATGAGAATACAAGTGTTATAAATACAGAATACAGAGAAGAAGGGACTCTTTTAGATGTGGAATGTAGCAATATAGAATATAATAAGTATAGAAAGTATGTTTTAGAGTAAGTTTTGAAAAGTTATTATAACTTGAAATATATTTAATGTATAATTTTATAATAACTTATAGAATGATTGTAAAATATGATTTTGTGAAACGGTATGGCATAAAGCTATGCCGTTTTGCTATTTATAATAAAAATAAATTTATTGACATAGTAGTAACTAATTACTATAATATATAGTAACTAGTTACTATTTGAAATTATTAAAAAATTAAAATCTAAGATAAAGAGAGGTATATAATAATGGATGTAGAAACTTTAATGAAAAAATTTATGGTAGATGATGATAGTAGAAAACAAGCTATATTTGCAAGTATATTTGTAATGCAAAATAAACTTCAAACTACATGTGATAAATTAGACCCAGAACTAACAATGAAACAATGGTTACTTTTAGCTATTGCAGAGTCTGTAGATGAAACTCTTACCTTAACTAAACTTGGAGAACTAATGGGGTGTTCAAGACAAAATGTAAAAAAATTGGCTATTGCTTTAGAAAAGAAAGGTTTTATACAAATTGAGCAAAATGAAAAAGATTCAAGAGCTACTTGTCTTCTAACAAAAGATAAAGTGGAAGAGTATTCTGAAAAAGTAAGAGGTATGCAGGAAAAAGTATTACAGCTTTTATTTAAAGATTTTACAGAGAAAGAAGTGGAACAATTATTTTTTGGAATTATGAAATTAAGTACAGGAATTGAAAATATAAAGAATTATGTAGAAAATAATGACCTTGGAGAGTAAGCAAGTGTCAAATCAACTTTGTATGGTATCAAAAAGGGGGCAATTTATATGAAAAATGTAGTAGTGATTTATAAGAGTAAATATGGTTCAACAAAGAAGTATGCTAAATGGCTTTCAGAATTATTGTCTTGTGATATTTTTGAAACTAAGAATATTAATATAGAAAAGGTTTTGAAGTATGATACGATTATTTTAGGAGGAGGTCTTTATGCTTGTAATATAGCAGGAATTTCTTTTTTTAAAAAAAATTATAAAGAATTACAGAAAAAAAATCTAGTAGTATTTGGTGTAGGAGCTACTCCATATAATGATGAAGTAATAAAGAGATTAAAAGAAGTAAACTTTAAGGGTGAATTAAATAATGTTCCTTGTTTTTATTGTCGTGGGGCATGGGATGAGACAAAAATGTCTTTGCTAGACTATACTCTTTGTAGCTTTTTTAAAAAATCTATAGCTAAAAAAGAACGTCAAGGTCTTAAACCAATAGAAGCACCTTTATTGTCTGGAGAAGCTTTTGATTGGTGTAATAAAGAAAATCTAGACCCAATACTCGATTATATAAGAGCACTTTAAGAGGTATATACTTACAATTATTTATTATCTAAAGTTAGACTCTATAGAAATTTATTAGACATTATTTATAAAATAATAATATTATTAAAGATGGATAATTTAATTGTTTCAATAAGGGTATAATTTTAAAAAGTGTTGATTTTAAAATAAATTATTTTATAAGCTTACTTATACTTAATAAGGGGGCTTTTTTTATTGGAAGATTTATGTTATATTGAGATGAATTTATTATGATATAAAAAACAATGTTAAGATAAATTTAAATCTTTTTCTAAAAATGTACTGGTATAATTCTTAAAGAAAGGATTTCTAACAATGGAGATAAAAGAGTTAGTTAAAATGCAAAGAAAATATTATAATACAGGTAAAACAAGAGATATATCGTTTCGTTTAGAGCAGTTAAAGAAACTTAAGTCAGTTGTATTACAAAATGAAGAAAAAATACTTTTAGCACTAAAGAAAGATTTAAATAAATCGGAATTTGAAGGGTTTATGACAGAGGTAGGTATGTTTTATAGTGAATTAGATTTTGCTATAAAGAATATAAGAAAATGGAGTAAGACAAGAAGAGTTAGATCAAGTATGGTTAATTTTCCATCTATATCTAAGATTATTCCACAACCCTATGGTGTTACGCTCATAATGTCACCTTGGAATTACCCCTTTCAATTAGCACTTATACCATTAGTTTGGTCATTGGCAGCAGGAAATTGCATCATAGTAAAGCCTTCTGAATACGCTGTATCAACATCCAATATTATTAATGACATAATTGAAAATAACTTTTCAAAAGAATATATTGCAGTTGTTCAAGGAAATCAGGAAGAAAGTGAAAAATTACTTTTAGAAAGATTTGATTATATATTTTTTACAGGAAGTACTAATGTTGGCACAATAGTTATGAAGTCGGCATCAAATTATTTGACTCCTATAACTTTAGAGCTTGGAGGAAAAAGTCCGTGTATTATTTTAAAAGATGCAGATATAGACCTTACTGCAAAAAGACTTACATGGGGAAAACTAATAAATGCAGGGCAAACCTGTGTGGCTCCAGATTATATCTTGGTACATGAAGATAGAAAAGAGGAATTAATAGAAAAAATAAAATATTATATCAATAAGTATTTTGGAGATAATCCATGTAATAATGAGCAATTTCCTAAAATCATAAATGAAAGACATTTTAAGCGAATAGTATCTCTTATTGATACAGACAAAGTAGTATATGGTGGAAGTTATAATAGTAAAACATTAAAAATAGAACCAACTATAGTAGACAATGCTAATTGGGATGATAATATAATGAAAGAAGAGATATTTGGCCCTATATTTCCTATTTTAACTTACAAAGATTTGGATGAAGTCATACAAGAAATTATACAAAGACCAAATCCATTAGCCGTTTATATTTTTACAAAAAATAAGTATCTAGAAGATAAAATTTTAGAAATGATTCCATCAGGGGGATGTTGCATAAATGATACCATTACGCATATAGCTACGAATTACTTGCCATTTGGTGGCGTTGGTGAAAGTGGTATGGGTTCATATCATGGAAAATCTGGATTTGACACATTTACACATTATAAGAGTGTGTTAAAAAAATTAAATTTGGATATTCCTATTAGATATGCGCCATATAATGATAAATTAATTAAGATTCTTAAAAAGATAATGTAGCTTATATTGTAGAAAAATGAACATAAATAAAATTAAAAGTTTATATTTTGAATATACTTTATGCAATTAAAATTTTAATTTGGCATATTTGTTATAATAGTGGTGATTTTGTGATAAAATTTAATTATATAGAAATAAGGAGGAAAAAATGAAAATTAATTGGAATACAAAGTACACAACGATAGCAATTTATACATTTATAATAACTGCTTCTAGTATTATATTTTATCTAGTATCATCACAAATTGATGTGTTTTCTAATAATTTAGATGCTATATTTACAACTTTACAGCCTTTTATAATAGGATTTGCTATTGCATATCTTCTTAATTTTATTTTAAAGTTTTATGAAGATAGAGTTTTTATAAAAAGTGAGAAATTAAAAAACCTAAAACAAAAATCAAAAAGAGGATTGGGTCTTTTATTAACATATGCAACAGCCGCATTGATACTTTACTTATTTATGTATTTCGTATTGCCTCAAGTAATTGAGAGTATTGTTGGACTAGCAAATGATATACCTATGTATGTAAATAATGCAACTAAGCTTATTGATAAATTAATGATTGATTTAAATCTTGATGAACAATACTTTAGTTTGGCAGTAGACAAATGGAATGAGTTTGTTGCATACATCATAAAATTTGTAACAGATTTAATACCAATATTAGGAAATATATTAAAGAATGTAGCTTCTAGTATATGGAACATTGTGTTAGGACTAATTGTTTCAGTATACTTACTAATTGATAAGGAAAAATTTTATGGATTAAGTAAAAAAATAACTTATGCCCTATTTACAGAAACACAAGCTTCTAGAATTTTAGAGTTAACTCACAGAAGTAACTATACATTTGGAAGATTTCTAGGCGGTAAGATATTAGATTCATTCATTATAGGTATTCTAACATTTGTGATACTTACAGTAGTTAAAATGCCATATGCATTATTAATATCAGTTATAATTGGTATTACAAATATTATTCCTTTCTTTGGACCTTTATTTGGAGCGATACCATCTACAATAATAGTATTGTTTGTTTCTCCTATAAAAGCTTTATGGTTATTGTTGATTATATTAATAATACAACAAATAGATGGAAATATTATAGGACCTAAAATACTTGGAGATTCAATTGGTATATCTGCATTTTGGATTTTATTCTCATTATTGGTTGCAGGAAAGCTATTAGGTTTTATTGGAATGGTTATAGGAGTTCCTATGTTTGCTGTGATTTATTCTATAATTAAAGATATTATTGAAGGTAAATTGGATAAGAAGGGATTACCAACAGATACTTCCGATTATATGTAGCCAAAAACAGATGTTATTTGTAGTTAAAAATATATAAGTTAAGAAATATTTAAAGCACTGAGAAAGCTAAACTCTTGGTGCTTTTTAGATATAAAATCATTATAGAAGAGGTGTTTTTTGTGGCATTTATAGAATGTAAATTTAAATCTAAATATACAGGAGGAGAAACTGATGTAATTGTAGTTTTACCTGTAGCAAATGGAAAAGAACTTTTTATTGGTAAAGAGCTATATTTCCTCTATCAGATAAGAGAGAAGATAACTTTGTAGCTGGAATGTCTATGTGAGGGTATGGTGCTTTAAAGTTAGCACTTTCAAAACCAAAAGAATTTTCAGCAGTTGCAAGTTTTTCTGGTTCACCTGATATGATTCATGAGTTAGAAAATCAACAAATAGAAACTAACGCAGATATCCTATTTCATGATTTTGGAAGACCAGAAGGTGCTAGAAATAGTGAGAATGATTTGCTCTACATACTTAAGAATCTTAAAGAAAGAAATGAAGATATTCCTAAAATTTATCAATTCTGTGGTGATAGAGATTTTTTATATAAAAATAATCAGACATTTAAGAAGTATGCAGAGTCTTTAAATATAGATATTACATATGAAGAGTGTGTTGGAGGTCATGAATGGCGTCTTTGGAATTTATGGATAAAAAAATTTATAGATATGATTGTGTAGAA
The DNA here is from genome assembly GCF_020657735.1 of Clostridioides sp. ZZV15-6383. NCBI lineage: Bacteria > Bacillati > Bacillota > Clostridia > Peptostreptococcales > Peptostreptococcaceae > Clostridioides > Clostridioides sp. ZZV15-6383. The sequence goes on from NZ_JAGWCV010000002.1 coordinate 15,950, forward strand.
TACTTGCACTATTAAGAAAAAATACTCTAAAATATCTTTAGATATAGTAAAGACTGAAAACCTAAAATCCAATTGCGATTTTAAAATTTCAGTCTCTAAGAATCCGATAAAATTCTATTAAGTTCTTATGCGAGTTATTATTGGAGTGAAGTTATCAACTATATCTATATAGTATTTACTCAGCTCTTCTAAAATATCTTCGCATAAATCAGTGCTATGACCAAGGTTAATGAGAAATTGTTTTGTAAAATACTTTATTACAGCTTGAGAAGATATATTGTACTTGTGTGAAATATAAACCCTAATTATCTCAGGTTTCATAGCAAGTATACCAATACAAGAAAGTATTAACTCATCATGTTCTATAGATTCTTTATCATTAACATATCTTTTCATAACCATTTCAGTTACATTTCGTTGATAGCTTAAAATAGCTTCTTCATAAGCTATATCCAAATAAAAATTCCGACTATAAATCACGATGAAGCTATCATGATGCTTAAAAAATTAAAATCATTTAAGCTTTTAAATGGATATAGAGGAAGTGAACCTTGCGATATTGATGTTCTTGCAGATATGATGGTTAAGTTAGGAAGATATGCTTATGAAAATAAGGATGAGGTTAAGGAAATAGATTTAAATCCAATGTTTGTATATCCTAAAGGAAAAGGTGTATGTGCAGTAGACGCCTTAATAGTTAAATATAAATAGTTTATAAGTTTTGGTATTCAACCATGATTAAAGCACCGGCTGAAAATCACATTTTATAAATTAAATAGTATGATTTTCAGTCACCCCAAATTTAAAGTTAAAATATTTTAAAGTATAGTTTTAAGTCTAATTGTGAAATAGTACTGTATAAACAATAAAATACTACATATAAAACGAATAATAAAAGGTGTTTTAATGGGCAGAATCAATCTTGATTTTCATTAAAACACCTTATTTATTATATTAAAAATTTTTAAACATTATATTGTCACAGGTGGATTTGTTGGAGCTGCGTATGTACGATTAGCAAATTCTTGGTCAACAAAGAATAGACCACCCTCTCCAGCAAGTTTAACACGTTTTATATTGTCTTCACAATTTGTTTCTTCTTCTGCTTGTTCAGATATAAACCAAAGTAAGAATTGAGAAGTTCTAAAGTCTGACTCAGAGTTTGCTACAGCTGCTAAATTGTTTATTAAAGCTGTAACCTTTTTTTCATGAGCCAATGTACGCTCAAGAATATCCATTGCAGAAGTAAAGTCTGAATCTGGCATTGGGATAGCATCAAGCTGAACCTTTCCTCCTACATTATGTAAGTATTTGTAAAAAAACATAGCATGGTCTGTCTCTTCTTTATATTGAACATAAAACCAATTAGAAAATCCTTTAAGTCCTTCTGCTTCAAGGTAAGAAGACATAGAAAGGTAAAGATACGCAGAATATAATTCATGGTTAATCTGCTCGTTAAGTAATTTTTCCATTTTAGCTGAAATCATTTTTATACCTCCAAATTTTAAATGCTCTTATAAAATATAATAATATTAAATGGAAAAATATTCAATAAAAGTGTTTAAATATTTTACATATTTAATAAAAATTTATACTACCATTAAAAAAATTATAACTGACAATGGCTATAGAGCCGATTAGTGGTGCATTTGCTCCAAAATTTGAATGTCTTACACTTATTTTTTTATATTTAGAAAAACTTGCTGAAGCAGTCAATTTTTTTAATAATGTATTTTCTATAAATGTACCAGGGATATTAAAGTCATAGCCTATTATTATAGAACTACAATCAATCAATGTAAGTGTATTAATCAATGCATATGATACATATGTACAAAATTCATCAAGCAAAAACATAGAAAGAGCATCTTTATTATTTGCCTCATCTATTAACTTGACTAAAGAAAAGTCTTTACAGTTAATTAATGGAGAGTTGGGATAAATATGGCTCAATGATTCAATTCTTTTAATTAGATTACTGACACTTGTGTAATAATCTAGACATCCATTATTACCACAACTACATAATGGTCCACTAAAATTAATTGATGTATGTCCTATTTCCCCGCTCTGTCCTAGATTACCAGTATGAAGTTTATTTTCTAGAACTAGACCAGCTCCAATACCATTCATTATGTGTAGGTATATATAATTTGATATATTCTTACCTAAACCATACATTTTTTCTGCTAATGCACCCGAATTAGCATCATTTATCAAAAATATTGGAAAATCAGACATTTCTTTTATAAAATCTACTATATTTAGGTTTGATACATTTCCAAAGTCTGGAGGATTTAGTATGGTACCATTTATATTATCTACTGGACCTATTGAAGAAATACCAATTCCAATTATATCTCTATTATTGATTTTCATTATTTTAGTAAACATTCTCTTTATTATATCTTTTAAGACATCATTTGATAGATATTTAGGGTAAGTTTCAGAAAGTTGTTTTACAATATTACCTTTCAAATCTGAAATAATTACCTTACATATATTTCTTCTTATTAGAATTCCACAGATACAAGGTGATATATTAGAAATATCCAATAAAATAGGTTTACGACCTGATGAATGTGCATTTAAAGTTGATGACTCTATTTCTCTAATCATGTTTTCATTAATAAGTTCAGTAACTAGATTTGATAAAGTCATTTTAGTAAGACCTGTAGACTTAGCTAAATCAACTCTGGACATAGGTGTATTTGTAGAAAGTAATTTCAATATTATTAACTTATTTTTAATTTTTACATCTTTTATATTAGAACCTTGTTTGTTACTCATCGTAAATCTCCTTAAATAAAGTTAAGTGTTTTATTTATTTTCAAGCATACTATCACTTTATAATAGAGTAACATTTTTTTACTTGAAAATATCATTAATTAGAATATATCATATTATATATCATAAAACACATAAAAAATATGTTAGAATTAAATTAAAGGTAGAAAAGTAGATTGACATATAAATAAATAGTAAATACTTAATCAAAAAATTGAAACATAATAAACTTGATGCAGGGTGCATCCTTAATGATATTGATAAAAGATTTATTAATAAATAGATTATGTAAAGCTGTAATCTATTTGTTGTATACAATAAAATTTCATTTTGTAAAGCAGTACAATAAATATAGAATATAAATATTGATTTTTATTACAAATTGTTACCATATATATATAAAATAGAAGTAAAATATGGGAAATTGTAACTAAAATGTAAATTTTTCCTTTAATCTATACAATATTATGGAAACTTTTTGTAATTTATGATATAATAACAAATATATAATTATTAAATTATAATAAATGACTATAGCGTAGATGTACTACTATGCTATAGTCATTTTTGAATTAAACTTGATATATCAAGGGGGAAGAATATGAGAACAATTAGAAGAGTTTTAACATTAGGTCTAACATTAGCTATATTTCTAATAAATGTGCCTAATGTAAATGCATTAACATCAGATACGATTAAAGGTAACAATATATATGAGACTGCTGGATTAATAGCAGATAAAAAGAGTTATGATACAGCAATCATGGTAAATATGGATAATTCTATAGCAGATGGTCTTTCAGCGAGTGGTCTTGCTGGTGCTGTTGATGCTCCAATTTTACTTGCACAAAAAAATAAAATACCAAATGAAACAAGACAAAGATTAAAAAATGTTAAAAAAATATACATAATAGGTAAAGAATTATCAATAAGTAAGTCAGTTGAAACTGAACTGAAAAAAACAGGAGCACAAGTAACTAGACTGGGCGGAGATGACAGAATAAAGACTAGTTATAGTGTTGCTAAAGAGGTAAGTGGTATTAAAAAAGTTGATGAAGTGATACTAACTAATGCATATAAAGGAGAAGCAGATACTATAAGTGCTGCACCTGTGTCAGTAAGAGACGTAGCGCCTATCGTACTTACCGATGGAAAGAGTGTGCCTTTTTCAACAAGTAATGTAAAAACATATGCAGTAGGTGGAAGTATATCTATGAGTACTAGCCTAGTTAACAAAACTAATGCTAAAAGACTTGGTGGTTCAGATAGATATGACACAAATAAGAAAGTTATAAAAGAATTTTATCCAGATGCATCAGAATTTTATTTAAGTGATGGATATGATTTAGTAAATGCACTTACAGGTTCTACAATTGCTAAGGAAAATCCAATTGTATTGGTGTCTGAAAGTAGTGATAAGTCTATATTAGCAGGAGCAGATAAGATTACTAGATTAGGTTCAATAAGTGATAGTGTGTATAATAAGTGTGTTTCTTCTGCACAAAATAATGGTGATTCATCTACAAAAGGTGACTCACCTATGAAAAATGAGACAAGCATATTAGGTCAGCCAACAGCTAGCTTAGAAGCTTGCTTAAAATGGGCTAAATCTAAAAGAGCTAATGATTTATTTATAGAGTTAATACCAATATTATATGATACTGCTGTTCAGGAAGGTGTGAATCCTGTCTTAGCAGTAGCTCAATCTGCAAAAGAAACTGGTTTTTGTAATTTTGGTGGAGTATTAGATGCGTCATTTAAAAATCCTTGTGGACTTAAGACTTCTGTAGGTGGTTCTGATACTGATAAGAACGCACATTCAAGATTTGATACTTGGGAAGAGGGAATACTAGCTCAAATTCAACATTTATGCTTATATGCAGGACAAGATGGTTATCCACTTTCAAATCCAGTAGACCCTAGACATGAAAAATCTTTATTTGGGAAAGCCAAAACAGTTGAAAGTCTATCTAATAATTGGGCTGGAGGTCAATATGGACAAGATTTAGTTAGAATGATGAGAGAAATTGAGTCAATAAAGTAATTGAAGTATTAGTTTAAGGATATGCTTACTTAAGCTTATCAAATAGTCAAGAAATAAGGAATGATTATTATGAAAAAGAGTAGCATTTTTAGTATCATATTTCCTACAATCATAATGGTATTAATATTTTTAACTTTTGCTACAGATATATTTAATATTCCAGATATTCAATCTATGGGAATTTTTGTAATAGGGCTGGTTTTGATTTTTCCAATTTCTTTTTTAATACAAGGGATAGTTTGTGCATTAAATAAAATTAGTTGGATTTTATCACTTATTGTGTCTTTATCAACTTATATAGTATTAATGTATATATTTTTAAACGATTCAGCATATATATATGTTTTACTGTATGCAGCTTTTTATATGATTGGACATATAACAGCTAAGCTCTATTACAAAATTAAGACTTTTAAAAGTTAAATTGAAGGCTATATAAATGGAATAAATGGGAGGTATCTTTAATGATTTTCTAAAATCAAACATAGATACTTCTTTTTTGTGTAAAAAGATAAATATGTAAATAAAATTTAACCATTATAATTTGCTTTTAACAATTGCATACAATAAACTTGTTGTATAATTAAGATAGATAAAATAAAGGGAGGGATAATATGAATTTAATAGATAATCATATTCATACTAATTTTTCAAGTGATGGAAAGGATTCAATGGAAGATACAATAAAAAAGGCTATAAGTATTGGTGTTAGATATTTAACTTTTACAGACCATTTAGAACATGATGAAGATAGAGGTTTTTGTATAAATTATAATGACTATGTTCCAGTATTTAATAAGTTTAAAGAAAAATATAAAAAGGACATAGAGTTATTACTAGGTGTTGAAGTTGGTTATAGAAAACATCTAAAAAATAAAATAGAAGAAATAATAAATTCTAATCCTTTTGATTTTATATTGTGTTCAACTCATACAATTGATAATATACCTGTTCCATCAAATGAGTACTTTAAAGGGCTGAGCAAAGAAGGTGCATATTATAAATATTTTAATAGTATACTTGAAACTAATCGTGAATTTGGAGATTACAATATATATGGGCATTTGGATTATATATCTAGGTATGGAATATATTCAGATAATAGAGTTATATACAATGACTTTAAAGATGTTATTGATGAGGTTTTGAAGTCAATAATCAATAATGGGAGTGGTATAGAGCTAAATACTTCTGGTTATAGATATGGACTAAATGCTATACATCCTAATGAAGATATATTAAAAAGATATAAAGAACTTGGAGGATTCATAGTTACTGTAGGTTCTGATTCTCATAGAGTAGAAGATATATGTAAAGATTTTGATGTGGCTTATGATATGCTTAAGTATCTTGATTTTAAATATGTATCTTTATTTAAAGAAAGAGAAACTTATTTTATTGACATAGAAAAAGTTAAATCTAACAATATAGCTTAGAGCGTGTTTTGAAGTGAATTAATGTATAGTCAAAAAGTTAATAGTTATAATATTGTATCCTCTAGAAAAATACTAGAGGTTTTTATTTTACAAAAATAACTAAAGGAAATTAAGTTTAAATGAGATTGTTTATTTTAAATTGAATAGTTATTGTTAATATATTTTACTATTATATATTTTTATTGTGATATAATAGTAAAATATATTAACCTATCTTTAAATTATATAAATTATTATAAAGGAGGGAAAATTTAAATTGTCTAATAAAAATAAAGAGAATATAACTTTAAGTAATCAAATCAAAGGAACAACTCAAAGTAGTTTAACGAAAGAAGCTATATTACATATACCAATGAGTAACTATGCCTATGGTTACGATAGAGAAACATTACATATAAGACTTAGAACTAAAAAAAATGAAGTAAAAAGAGTAATTTTGAGAATAGGAGACCAATATGTATGGGATAAGGGTGGTGCAGGAGGAGGAAATTTGAATGCATCTGGAGTTGGTTGGTCTGGTGGAACAAATATAATAATGAGCAAAGAAGTAGAAACTGATTTATTTGATTATTGGATAGCTAAGTGCAAACCTTTAAATAAACGTTCAAGATATAGTTTTATAATAGAAGGTCAAGAAGAAAAGATTTTATTTACAGAAAAAAGAATAGTAGAATTAGGAAATGAAAATGATGAAAAAGAACTATGTGAAATAAGTAATTTCTTTGGATATCCATATTTAAACTATATAGATATACCTAAAGTACCAAATTGGGTGAAGGAGACTATTTGGTATCAGATATTTCCAGATAGATTTGCAAATGGTGACCCATCTATAAACCCAACAGGAGTGGAAGAATGGGGGGCTATTCCAACAAGAGACAATTTTACAGGTGGAGATTTACAAGGTGTGTTAGAACACTTAGATTATTTGAGTGATTTAGGAGTAAATGGAATTTACTTTTGTCCTATTACAGTTGGAAAAACAAATCATAGATATGATACGATAGATTATATGGAGATAGACCCTACATTGGGAGATAAAGATACTCTAAAAAAACTAATAAAAGAAGCACATAAGAGAAATATAAAAATAATGTTGGATGCTGTTTTTAATCATATAGGATATTATTCTAAACAGTGGCAAGATGTAGTTCAAAATAAGGAAAATTCTCGATACAAAGAGTGGTTTTATATAAAAGATATGAGTAAAATTGATACTCCAATAGAACAAATAGATGAAAAAAACATACCTTATGAAACCTTTGGATGTGAAAAATATATGCCTAAACTTAACACAGAAAATTCAGAAGTAATAGAATATTTACTGAGTGTAGGCAAGTATTGGATACAGGAATTCGATATAGATGCATGGAGATTGGATGTTTCAAATGAAGTGGACCATGTATTTTGGAGAAAGTTTAGAGAAGAGGTTAAAAAAATAAAACCAGACATATATATATTGGGAGAAATTTGGCATGGTAGCTTACCATGGTTGATGGGAGACCAATTTGATTCAGTTATGAATTATTTAATGTATGAAGCTATGAAAAAATTCTTTTGCACAAATGAGATAAACGCTGAAGAATTTAAGTATATGATAAATGATATAATGGTAAGCTATCCAATACAAGTTAGTGAAGTTATTTTTAATTTGCTTGGAAGTCATGATACTACAAGAATATTGAACTACGCTAATGGTAATGTTGATAAATTTAAACTTGCATACTTATTTATGTTTATACAATCAGGGAGTCCTTGTATATATTATGGTGACGAAATTGGGATGGAAGGAGAACTAAGTTCAATATCTGAAGGACAAAGAAAATGTATGGAATGGAATGAAGAAAAATGGAATAAGGATATATTTAATTTTATGAAGAAGATTATTAGACTTCGTAAAGAAAATAGAGAACTTAGGTCTGTGTCTAATGAATGGATGCTAGTAGATAAAGAAAATGGAACAATTATGTTAAAAAAAGAATCCATTTATATAATAATAAATAACTCATCTAAAGATATAACTTTAACATTACCAGATTATTTAGCAAATAAAAAAGTAAAAGATTTATATGAAGAAGAAATAGTTGATTTAAAAGAAGAAATAATGTTAAAGAAATACAAGTTTATTATTTTAAAATAATACAAAAATGTATTTATTTTGGTTTTCATGATAAATTGTTATACTATTTAAATAAAGAATTATTAATCATTACAAATAAATTCAGTATAATTTTATAGAGAAATTATTTTTAGTAAAATTTATTAAGTAAAATTTTTATTTGCACAAAAACAAATGTTAAAACTTCTAATGATTTGTTATTCAGTAAAAAATAGGTAATTACTGAATAAGTAGGGGGAAGGAAAGAGATGAATGACTATAAAGAACATATAGTTATAGTAAAACCTGGTAATGTAAATCTAATTTTAGGCGTTATATTTTTATTAGTTGGAATTGTTGTAAATGTATTTCTTATATATCTTTTTCTTTTGGAATAGATTTTGAAGAAAATCCGTTTGTATGTGTATTCATAGTGTGTGTTATGAAGAACGGAAACTATACAAAGCTTGCAAAAAAATACGGGGGAAAAGAAGCATGGGCTATGTTTCCAACATATATAGTGGGACCACAATTATATAAGAAAGAAATTGAAAAGGGAAAATTTGTTTGTAATATAAACTATTTAAAAGTTTTTTCTGGAAGAATGTGGTCAAATTTTTATAGAACAATAAAAAAATATGGTGTGCAAGAAAGTAAAATTGAAGTAGATTTTGAATTAAAGACTGAACTAAAATAAGTAATTCTATAAATAGTATCTTAAATACAAGAGATAAGGTAAAAAAATAAGTTGATTATTAGTATAAAAATTCTTGTAGAAAGAGGAAATAAGAATGATTGAAGCATTTATATTTGATTTAGATGGCGTAATTACAGACACTGCATATTATCACTATATGGCTTGGAAAAAGCTAGCACATAAGGTTGGTATAAATATAGATACAAAATTTAATGAATCTTTAAAAGGCATAAGTAGGATGGAGTCACTAGATAGAATATTAGAATTTGGAAACAAAAAAGATTTATTTTCAGAAGAAGAAAAATTGGAAATGGCCGAAGAAAAAAACAATTATTATGTATCGCTAATAAATGATATAACTTCAGAGGATATTTTATCTGGAATAGAAAGCTTGTTAATTGATATAAAATCTAATAATATAAAAATAGGTCTATCTTCTTCAAGTAAGAATGCAACAAATGTATTAAATCATTTGGGCATAAGTGATAAATTTGATTTTATAGCTGACGCAGCAAAATGCAAAAACAGCAAACCACATCCAGATATATTTCTTATGTCAGCGAAAGGGCTTGATGTAAATCCACAAAATTGTATAGGTATAGAAGACGCAAGTGCAGGGATAGATGCTATAAACTCAGCCAATATGTTTTCTGTTGGTGTTGGAAATTATGATAATTTAAAAAAAGCAAATTTAGTTGTAGATTCAACAAGCCAATTAAATTTTAAATATATACAAGAAAAGTATAATGAATATATAGTTAGGAGAATTATATGAAATGTTTATTTGATAATATAGATGAATGGAAGATTATACAAGATAATATTGAAATCAAAGAAAATAGATTAGCAGAATCCATAATGAGTATAGGTAATGGTTATATGGGTATGAGAGGAAACTATGAGGAAAATTATAGTGGAGATACACATAGGGGGTCTTATATAGCTGGAGTATGGTTTCCAGATAAAACTCGTGTTGGATGGTGGAAAAATGGATATCCAGAATACTTTGGTAAAATTCCTAATTCAGTCAACTATATAGGTATAAGAGTTTTCATTGATGATGTAGAATTAGATTTAGCAAAATGTAAAATTGAAGATTTTTATAGAGAATTAGATATGAAAAATGGTATTTTAAATCGTAGATTTATTGTAAATATAAATGATAAAAAATTTGAAGCTAATGTCACTAGATTTTTAAGTATATCTGTTAAGGAGTTAGCAGTAATTAAATACAGTATAAAAGCATTAAATTTTGATTCTAAAGTAAAATTTATACCATATTTAGATTCAAATATAAAAAATGAAGATTCAAATTATGAGGAAGAGTTTTGGAATGGAATTTCTTCAAATTCTTTAGAATATAAAGGGAGTATACTTTCACGAACAAAGGAAAATACATTTAATACACCTGTATTCACTGTGGGTGCAATGATGCATATTAAGGCAAGTGGTAAAGTACAATCTATATCTCATAAAAGTGATTATAATTACTGTGATAATTCAATAACAATGGATGTTCTAAAAAATGAGGTCGTAAATATAGAAAAATATGTATCCATAACTTCAACTAGAGATTATAATGAAAGTGAGTTATTAAGAAAATGTGAAGATATTTTAAATAGAGAGCTATCTAAAGATTATGATGATATATTAAATGAACACACAAAGCTATGGAATAAAAGATGGGAAAGTGCAGATGTAAAAATAAAAGGAGATAAAATCAGTCAACAAGGAATACGATATAATTTATTTCAATTGTTTTCAACATATTATGGAGAAGATTCACGATTAAATATAGGCCCAAAAGGATTTACTGGAGAAAAGTATGGAGGTGCTACCTATTGGGATACAGAAGCGTTTTGTGTTCCAGTGTATCTAGGTGTAGCAGATAAGAAAGTAACTAGAAATCTTTTGGAGTATAGGTACAATCAGTTAGAACAGGCGAAGGATAATGCAAAAAAACTAGGACTTAAAGGTGCTTTATATCCAATGGTTACTTTTGACGGAGTAGAATGTCATAATGAGTGGGAGATAACATTTGAAGAAATCCACCGAAATGGAAGTATAGTATATGCAATATATAACTATACAAATTATACAGGTGACTTTGAATACATAAAAGAAAAAGGAATAGATGTAATAATAGAAATAGCTAGATTTTGGGCAAGTAGAGTACATTTATCTACAAAAAAAGATTTGTATATGATACATGGAGTTACAGGGCCAAATGAATTTGAAAACAATATCAATAATAATTGGTATACTAACTATATAGCTAAATGGTGCTTAGATTATGCTGTAGAAAATATTTTACGATTAGACAAAGAGTATAATGAATGTATTGACAGAAATAATGTGACTAGGGAAGAAATTGAATTCTGGAGAATAATATCAAAGAAAATGTATCTGCCATATGATGAGGAATTACAAATAATAATTCAAAACGATAATTTTTTAGACAAAGAATTTATAGAAGTAAAGGATTTATCAAAAGAAAATCTTCCTCTTAATCAAAATTGGTCTTGGGATAAGATTCTTAGGTCGTGTTTTATAAAACAAGCAGACGTATTACAGGGAATTTACTATTTTGGAAATAAATTTACTAAAGAAGAGAAAAAGAGAAATTTTGACTTCTATGAAAAATATACTGTCCATGAATCTTCTTTATCTTCTAGTATATATTCTATTATTGCTTCTGAAATAGATAACCTAGAAAAAGCCTATGAACTATACTCAAGAACAGCTAGGCTTGACCTAGATAATTACAATAATGATACAAATGATGGACTTCATATAACTTCAATGTCTGGTTCATGGCTTTCCATTGTACATGGATTTGCAGGTATGAGAACATGGGATGAAACACTGTCTTTTGACCCTAAGTTGCCTAAAGAGTGGAAAAATTATTCTTTCAATATAAATTATAGAGATAATATTATTAATGTAGATGTATGTAGTGATTTAATTAAAATAGAAAATTTAAAAGGCAAACCAATAAAAATTATTGTATATGGAAAAAAATATATATTAGAAAAATATATAAAAATTGATAAAAATAGATTTAAATAATATTTTTATTATGTAAATAGTTAAAATAAGTTTATCTAATTATGAATTTATTTTAACTATTTTTTGTTTAATAGAAAACTATATGTTATAACAATAATCGTGCTTTTAATTAAATATATTTCATAAATCTTCATAAAATCTTCAGAATTTCGTAAAGAATATGTCACAAAAGTAAGATATATTGTATTCAGCAGATAATATAAGGGAGGACAATATTTATGAAGAATAAAAAATTCATTGTTATAATACTGATAATATCAGTTTTTATAGGTGTATTAGTGAAGGAATATTCATCTAGAGATATAAATAAGGATGATATAAATGTCAGTAAGTATATAAAATATGCTGATTTAGCAAGTGAAAATAATGTACAAGTTAACTGGAAGTATGTAGCTTCCATTGTTGCTGTGTTAAATAAAAATAACTTGAAAAATGTTAAAGATTCACAAATACAAGAAGTATCAGATTTATTTGTTAAGAATTTTTCTAAAAATGATAAAGTAAATAAGTTAAGTAATGTTTTGGATGATTTAGAATTTAATAATAAACAAAAAAAATTGGTTGATAATTATATAGACGACCTTAAGTATTATGGTATAAAACCAGAAAGGTTAAAATCTGACACACAATATATGAAGTTTATCAACGAAATTAAAACAGAAGCTATACAAAATTATAAGGATTATAAAATACTTCCATCTATAACTATTGCACAAGCTATAATAGAATCTAGTTGGGGCAAGTCAACTTTAGCAAAACAATATAATAATCTATTTGGTATAAAGGCTGATGCTTCTTGGAAAGGTAGGTCAGTAACTTTAGAAACAAAAGAACATTTAGACACAATTATAGATGATAAATTTAGAATATATGATGATAAAAATGAATCTATAAAAGACCATGCAAAGTTTTTAGCCACAAATAAAAGATATAGAACTAATGGTGTATTTGATGCAAAAACGTATATATATCAAGCTAAAGCATTAGAAAAAGCAGGTTATAGTACTGCAAAGGATGAAAATGGAAATAATATATATGCAATGCGTCTGATAGAACTAATTCAACAATATAATCTTCAATTAATAGATAGTGAAATTCAAAGTGAAATGTAACTTCGACGTAACACAAGGATGATATATTTATCGAGGAGGTGGCTTTTATGAAAAAAATAGTCTCGATATTTATAGGTTGTATGGTTGTTGTAACTACTATTTGTGGATGCAGTAGTGGTGAGGTGACTAAAAACACAGCATCCATTAATAGTGTTAAAAATTTAGATTTTAGTTTTGAGGTGAAACCTGAAACATTTGAGGTATCAGTTGAATCTGATGGTTCAAAAGAAAAGATATCTGAACCATCAAAAGAAAGGAAAGTATCAAATTTTAAAAAGACGAAGACAGAAGCATCATGGACATATCCTGATGAAAATATAGACATAAATATAAAAAAAGAGGACAGCTATTTAGATGTAAATATTAAATCTAATTCAGAAAAAGAAACGAGCTTCAATTGGCCTAAAGTTGAAGGTGAAAGCTATGTACTACCACTTTATGAAGGGAAGTTTATACCAAGTAATGATAAGGATTGGAAGGAGTACCTAAATAAGTCAACTTATAGTGTTATAGAATCTTTTTCAATGCAATTCTTCGCAGTAAACAAGGAAAAATATTCTGTACTTTACATTATTGAAAATGAATTTAATAATATAATTGAATTTAGTTCTAAAGATAAGATTAATTTTACATTTAAACATGAATATCCAAGTATCAATAAAAATAAAGAGTATGGGTTTAAGATATATTTGACTAATAAGAATATTACAGATGTAGCAAAAACTTATAAAAAATATATAGTTGATAAAGGAGAGTTTAAAACATTAGAAGAAAAATCTAAGGAAAATAAAAATATTAAAAAACTTTATGGAGCGCCACAGATTTATTTTGGAGATAAATCTATAATCACAATAAATGACATTAAATGGAATAAATTAAAAGAAAACTTATCAGATAATTTGACTAATTGGATAAAAGAGCTTTTAAGTATGAAGTCTGGCGATAGTGAATTTTTAAAAGTAATAAATCAAATAAAAACTCAAGATTATATAGATAAATATCAAAAGAATCAAATAGTACAAGCATTTAATGAAGTTATGCAGATGAATACTTTTTATAATGAAAAAGTTTTTGAAAGCAAGGATAAAGAGATAAAAAAAGTATTGGATAAAGATGTATCTAAATTAAGTAGGGTAGAGCTTATAGAGTTTAACAAGAAGTTATTAAAATCAAAATTAGGATATGCTGTGAATGATGTTGCTACATGGGCAAAATATAATACTGTTGATGTGATTAATGATATAAATAAATCTGGTATTAAAAATGCTTGGATAGGATTTGATGATATGGAGGAAGGTTATATCTCTCTAGAAATGGTTAAAAGAGCTAATGATTTAGGTTATCTTGTAGGACCATATGATTCATACCATTCTATACACAAGCCAGGAGAAGAAAAATGGAGTACAGCATCATTTAAAGATAAGTCACTATATGAAAATGCTACTATAGAAAATAAAAAAGGTGAAAAAGAAACTGGATTTCAAGGAGAAGGAAGAAAGCTAAATCCTACATTATCTTTACCAAGTGTAAAAGATAGAGTACAAAGTATATTGGATGAAGGATATGAATTTAATTCTTGGTTTATAGACTGTGATGCTACAGGAGAAATATATGATGATTATTCTCCAAATCATATAACAACACAGTCACAAGATTTAAAGGCTAGACTTGAAAGAATGTCATATATAAGAGATAATGCTAATATGGTTATAGGTTCAGAAGGAGGAAATGACTTTTCAAGTAGTACTATAGCATTTGCACATGGGCTTGAGACACCAGCATTTGCTTGGGTAGATAAAGATATGAGTAAGAACAAAGAAAGTGAATATTATGTTGGTAGATACTATTCTCCAACAGGAGGAGTACCAGAAGTCTTTTCAAAACAGATACCTGTAAAAGAAAAATATAAAAAAATATTTATAGACCCAACTTATTCTTTACCCTTATTTAGATTAGTTTATAATGATTCTGTTGTATCTTCTCATCAATGGCTATGGGGAACTCTCAAAATTAAGGGAGAAGTTGGAAGTAGAATGATGAAAGAAGTACTATATAATACACCACCTATGTATTATATAGATAGAACTGAATGGGAAAAACATAAAGGAGAAATAATTTCTCACGATAAAGTATGGTCAGAGTTTAATAAAAAGGCTATTAAAAGAGAAATGACAGATTTTAAGTTTATTTCTGATGATAGACTAGTTCAAATGACTAAATATGGAGATGATTTAAAAGTAGTGGCTAATTTCTCTGAAAAAGATGTTAAGTATAAAAATGAAATTGTAAAATCAAATTCTTTGGTAATATATGATAATAATAAGAAAGTTATTTATAAACCAGAACAATAGATTTAATTAAAATAAATTATATTAAACTCACATATAAAATAAAATGATATTTAATTAGACTATACAAAATAGTGACTGTATTAATTTTAATAATTAAGATAGTCACTATTTTTATATTATTTTTAATATTGAAAACCTTGCCCAAGTAATATTAAATATCTGAATTATTTCAATATATACCATACCCATTGCACCTTTCAATAAATATAAATTTTATTTTAGACAATATATTGACTTTTTAAATTGAAGATAGTATTCTTGAATAAGATACTATATTGTCTATTTAAAGTGATATTATTTTATGAAAGAATCAAATTTGAAAGGTTTAATAAACACTAAAAACAAAGACTGATTCATGGAGAAAGGAAAATATTAAAGAAGATAAATACAGTCATTAAAGTCCAAGATTTGGTAAAAGTATTTGATAATCAAGAGGTTATCAAACATTGTAACAACTATGATTCACACATATATTCCTTTTATTACTGTCTGGATAGTAGCAGTATTAGCTAGTCTTTCGTATTTATGGCTTATCTCAAAAGTTGAAGACATAGAAGTATAATTGTATATTTAATAAAGATAGTTCTAATGAATAAAGCAACAAATAATAATGTGTCATACTTTATTTATCTGTTGCTTTTTATAAAACAATTAAATGTTTTTTAATTCTTTTATATTTTATGCTTTTGATTCATTCTTATACAGATACTTAGCAATGATTGAAATTGATAGCATAATTATGAACATACATACTATAGGTATATAAACTTTAGAACTGAAAACTTCAAATAATTTTCCATGCATAATTTGACCAACTGGAGCAACACACTGTGATACAGCTGTAATAGTAGCCATTACTTTCCCCAATAATTCATTAGGTGTTTGTTTTTGAACAATAGTTAAAACGAATATAGTAATAATTGTCATAGACATGGCTATAGGTATAACACAAATAAATAGTAATATAAAAGATGGATAATATCCTAGTCTAAGCATTGAAGGTGAAATAGAAATAGCCATTGGTATCATCAAAATACTAATTAGCATTAACCAGCGATATAGTGTATTCATTTTCATTTTTTTAGCAAACAGACCTATTGAAAGTGCACCTAAAACACTACTAAATTCAATAATTCCTATCCCTATGCCATACATATTATTACTACTATGCATTGTTATACGTAAAATGTATTGTATTCCTACAAGTAAGAATGGAGTTAAAAATAAATTTAAAGAAGCTGCTAGAATCATAGCTTTATTAATATAAGGTTGCTTTATAACATAAGAGAAGCCTTTTTTCATGTCACTAACTATGGTCATTATTATGTCTCCATTAAATTCTCTTTTGTTAAAAGGTATATAAATAAACATTTCCATTACTGCTGATAAAAAAAAAGCAATACAACTTATAATAAGAAGCATTTTAATTCCAATAAGACCATATAAAATACCTCCAAGTACAGGAGCAAACATACTTGAGAGTGCACCTATTCCATTTACAACTCCATTGGCTTGTTCTAAATCTTTTTCATTTACTATTAAAGGTATACTTGCCTGTACAGTAGGTTGATACATACAACTAATAATAGATAGGCTTATCATAACAATACCAATTAATACAATAGAATTATTTAGAGTAGAAAAAAGACAGATAAAAGTGAGAATAATTATAGAACTCATAAAATCAAATATAACCATTAGATTTCTACGATTGAATATGTCAGCTATTGCACCGCCAATTGGAGACAATAGAAGGGGGATATTTGAGATTGCATATAAAGTTGCAAAAATATCTGCACGCCCTGTTATGTCTAAAATATAAGTAGAAAGACCAAATCTTAATAATGATGAACCCAGTATAGATATAATTTGACCAAATATCATAAGGTTAAAGTTTTTGTTAAAAGAATTATTTATTTTATCTAAATTTTGCATTTATAGAACACCTCTCTTTTTTTATGACTGACCGTCAGTCTATAAAAATTATAATCAATTATATAAAAAAAGTCAATGGGTATATAAAATGAAAAATGCCAAGATAGATTTTTACTGTCAAATAGAAATTAATGCATGTCAAAAATTATGATGTCTTAAAATGAGCAGCAACTAGATAGTGAATAATTAAAAATGGTAATTTGAAGTAGTTTTTATGAATAGTATTAATATATAGATATAGGGAGATTGATGTGATTATGTATGAAAATAATAAGGTAATCTATAATTTTGAAAGATGTGAAAGACTAGAAAATACTTTTTATTTATCTCAGTTTAATACATATAAAAATTTTAAATTAGCTTCTAAAAAATATGTAATAAATTCATTAGATGCATCTGTTTGCAATATGAATGTTCATAATATAAGTCTTATTGATACTATGCAATGTGCATCATTAGAAGATGAGCAAATGACAGGAAAGAAGTTGATTTTAGTTGGCGATATAGATACTGATGTAATACTAGATTATGTAGGTAATAAGAGAAATAAAAATTCTAACAAAAAAAATATACTTAAATTGAAAATACCATTTAGCACATTTATACAAATGCCTAGAAAGACAGAAAATAAAGATAAAATTAATTTAAAGTATTTTATACAAGACATGACAACGTCTATTTTAGATTATAATAATTTATTTATTAGTGTGACTGCAATTATAAGTTATGAAAATAATTCTAAAAGAGAGTAATCTTTAAATTATAGAAAGGTGGATGCAATGAGAATAGCGAAAACTACTTTTAATGATGTCTTTTCAAATGATGTAAGTGGAAGTATTTTAAAAGTAGAAAAATATGTTGATAAAAAATGTGCATCTGTATTTGATATTTTGACCTATACTGTTATTGTTACAAATATGAGTAGGTATAAAACTGGAAATATATTTTTCAAAGACTATATTTCTAAATATATAGAGTTTATAAATAATACTGTAAAAGTTAATGGTATTATAAAGTGTGGATTAGACCCAAAACAAGGTTTTTACATAGGAAGAATAGATGCAAGTTGCAAAAAAATAATATCTTTTAAAAGTGTGGTTTTGCCAAATTCGTCATATAGAGTTATAAAGAATAATGCCAATATATACTATTACTATAAGTATGATTTAGAAAAATTTCCAACAAGAATATCAGTAGAAAGCAATAAAGTCTATACGAGTATAAATAAAACTGTTTTTAAGCAGTTAAATATAAGTAATACTTTAAAGGCACCTAAAAATTTAAAGGAAATATTAAAAGTAAATATAAATAGTAAAGTATTTGATGTTAAAATTATGAAAAACTCTATAAATAAAGGCAAAGATACGAAACTATGTGATTTAATAGTTTTTGGAAGTATAGAGTTTGAAATGGACTATAGTTATAAAAATCGGAGTAGATTTAAAATGGTAAAAAAATCTAATAATATTCAAGAAGATGATTATTATAACAATGATGTACAAAATAATAATGAAAATATAAGTGATTATAGAAAACAAATAAGTTTTAGTGACAATAAAATCAAAAAGATAATGAAAACTTTTGGATTTTCTTGTTTAATTTGTTCACCAGTTGGAATTGTTTATGAAGATATGAAAGAGATAAATATAAAAATTGAACATACATCAATAAATGAATTGAATCCAGATGAATTATTTATAAATACATCACTATTATTGTATTATTAATTATTCAAACCTAAAATTTGAATTTGTTGCATTAGTCTTTGATTAAAGGAAGAAAGATATTATCATATGTCTTATAGATGCAAATGATTAATAGAAATTGTTAGTTTTAAATAATGATAAGTATTATGTGTAATATAATATTTCAAATGTATAGATTTACGATAAAATAAGACAAATATGTTGAAAAAATGATAATCACAGAGAACTTTTGCCTTCTCCAATTAATATATTATTATTAGTAATAACTTTAAAATTATATTACTATTATATAAAAATTGGCTTAAAAGAGGGTGAAAAAAGTAAATGAAAATATGCATAACAGTAGGTCATAGTATACTAAAAGGTGGTAAAAGTACAGGTGTAAATGGTATAGTTGATGAATATAATTATAACAAAAAATTAGCTCCTATATTAGCTGAGATGCTTATAAGTCAAGGTAATACAGTAGATGTAATAATTTGCCCAGAAAGACATTTTATGTCAGAGAGAGAAGAGTTTTTCTATAGAGTTCCAAAGGTAAATAGTGGTAAATACGATTTGTTAGTAGAGCTACATTTAAATAAAGGTGACGGAACAAAATCTGGTACAGAAGTGCTTTATTATGGTAATGAAGGTTTAGAATATGCTAAAAGAGTATCTAATAGACTTGGAGAATTATTTGAAAATAGAGGAGCTAAAAAAAGAGAAAATTTATATATATTGAGAAATACAAATCCAGTTGCAATACAGATTGAAAGTTTTTTCTGTGATAATGTGGATGATTGTAACAAAGCAGATGAAGCAGGTTATGATTATATAGCACGATTGATTACAGAAGGTATATTGAATAAAGATATAAATATGTGAGATTACGGTGATTTAGGTGTTGATTAATACCTTTTAATCTTAGATACAAACTAAAATACAATATATTAGTATAATTTAAACTTACAAAAGATATATTAGTTTAGTTATCAACAAGAAATACCCCTTGAAAATATTGATTTATCAGTATTTTCAAGGGGTATTTAAATGTAAAAATTTAATTGATTTGGTGTTAAACTATAGCTTTGTATAATATCTATTTTTATCTTCAATCTAATAAATAATATAAAAATATCACAACTTTGTATTATAATAATATAATGTAGAAAAATATAAGAAACAAGATAAATATAACAAGGTGGGAATATATGAAATATACATTTGAAAGTTTTAAATTAAATGAAAAGATACTTAAGTCATTAAAGAGTTTAGAATATAATATACCTTCTAGAGTACAAGTAGAAGTTATTCCAAAATTGTTGGATGGTCAAAACATAGCAGTGAAGTCAAATACAGGAAGTGGAAAAACAGCAAGTTTTGCAATACCTATATGTGAGAATATAGATGTAGAGTGCAATAATATTCAAGCTCTTATAGTAGTTCCAACAAGAGAATTAGCTTTGCAAGTAAAAGATGAGGTATCAAATATAGGAAGGCTAAAAAAGGTGAGATGTAGTGCTATATTTGGCAAACAATCTATAAAAGAACAAATAGCTGAGTTAAAGCAAAGGGTTCATATTGTTGTAGCTACTCCAGGTAGAATAATTGACCATATAAATAAAGGTACTGTTAAGTTGGAAAACATAAAATATTTAGTAATAGATGAGGCTGATAAAATGTTTAATAAAGGATTTGTTGAACAAATGGAAAATATATTAACAAATCTACCTAAAGAGAAGATAGTAGGTCTTTTCTCAGCTACAATAGGTGAAGAGATAAAATATGTATATGAAAAATATATGCCAGATTACAGTGTTATAAATATAAAGGAAAATGAAAGTAATACCAATCAAAGAACAAGACAAATAGATGACAAAATAATCAAGGCAAATGAAAGAGAGAAGTATATCATTTTAAAAGAATTAATATACAGCGAAAATCCAAAGAGTGTAATAATATTTTGTAATACTAAAGAAAAAGTATCTAAATTATATAATAAAATGAGTAAAGAAGGTTTTTTGATAAGAGAGTTACATGCAGATTTATCGCAAGAAAGAAGAATTTTTGTGATTAAGGATTTTAAAAATCAAAAGTTTAATGTATTAGTTAGTAGTGATGTAGCATCGAGAGGAATACATATTGATGATATTTCTTTAGTAATAAATTATGATGTGCCACAAGACAAAGAAAACTATATACATAGAATAGGTAGAACTGGAAGAAAAGGAAATAGTGGAAAGGCCATTACTATAGTAACTGAAAAGGATGAAAAATATATAGAGAGTATAGAAATGTATATAGGATATAAAATAAATGAATTAAAAGATATAGAACAAAGTAGAATTACGCAGGGCAAAGTTTTATTTGAAGAACATTCAAAAGCAATCCTAAAAAAAGTATCAAAGAGAAAAAAAGCTGATAAAAATTCTTACAAAAGTAAAGAGATAAAACCAAATACAGAAAGTGAAGTTGTTAAATTATATTTAAATGCTGGTAAAAAGAAGAAAATAAGAGTCTTAGATGTAGTTGGAGCATTTAGTAATATAAAAGGTATCACTAATGATGATATAGGTGTAATTGAAGTTCAAGATTTATGTTCATATGTAGATATATTAAATTATAAGGGAGATTTGATATTAAAAAAATATAAGGAGATACCTATAAAGAAAAAGATGGCTAAGGTGAAAAGAGATATACGATAATTTAATTATTGCTATTAACTAAGTATAATCAAGTGAATTAGTTTTATATCTTTATAAAAATGAGAAAGAACTTATTATTTGTTTAGATAAAATAAAATTAATAGGAAAAAGAATTTAATTAAGAGGTGTTATATGAAATATTTCGGAAACGGACTAAGCGAAGTACACAAAGAATTCATTTGAATGATTGTTGTAAATGGAAGGAACATTTTCACACAAAAAAGAAATTTTATAGAAGTTAAATTGGAATAAATTAAATAAACAACAAATAAAATAAAGGGATTATTGATTTTATCTATATTTTGAATTATACTATCCTTAATAATGATAATAGTTATTTTAAATATAAGTAATAAATATATATTATAGAAATATTAAAGGGGAAAATATATGGCATATTTTAACTATAATAACAAACAGTGCTACTATAATGAAATTGGAGATGGTACACCATTACTTTTTTTACATGGGAATACAGCCTCTTCTAAGATGTTTAACGATATAATCGATTTTTATAAAGATGAATATAAAGTAATATTAATTGATTTTGTAGGTCATGGAAAATCTCAAATGGTTGATAAGTTTTCTGCTGACTTATGGTTTGATGAGGCTATGCAAGTGATATGTTTTTTAGAAAAAATGAATTATAAAAAAGTAAACATAATTGGTAGT
The DNA here is from genome assembly GCF_020657735.1 of Clostridioides sp. ZZV15-6383. NCBI lineage: Bacteria > Bacillati > Bacillota > Clostridia > Peptostreptococcales > Peptostreptococcaceae > Clostridioides > Clostridioides sp. ZZV15-6383. The sequence continues at coordinate 38,544 of NZ_JAGWCV010000002.1, forward strand.
AGTGGAGGAGCTCTTGTTGCACTAAATGTTGCACTTGAAAGACCTGATTTAGTGAATAAGGTAATTGCAGATAGTTTTGAAGGAGAAGTTCCTCTAGAGTCATTTGTGCAAAATGTGAAAATAGAGCGTGAAGCATCGAAACAAGATGATGGTGCAAAAGCTTTTTATATTTATAATCAAGGAGAAAACTGGGAAAAAGTTGTGGATAATGATACAGAAGCTATTCTTGAACACTATAAAACTATAAGAAAATTTTTTCATAAACCACTAGAGACTATTCAATCAGAGGTACTTTTAACTGGTAGTAGAAAAGATGAATTTGTAACTTATGACTTTTATGAAAATTTGTTTTTAAGGCTTATTGAAAAAATTAAAAATGGTAAAATGCACTTGTTTGATGAAGGTGGTCATCCTGCAATTTTATCAAATGGACTAAATTTTTCAAATGTAGCAAAAAAATTTTTAAAAGAATAGTTAGTGTATTTATTATGTATTGATAATATCTATTTTAGTGAATATAATATCAAATTCTATTTACATAAGCTTTAGAGCTCCACTACATAAGTTTTAGAATAAATTTATGTAGTGGAACTTTAAGATTAAATAATTTAATTAAATAAATCCATTATCTCATCATCAGATAGACTTCTTAATACACCTTCATTAGAAAGTTCTCCATTTATAAATTGGTTTATAAGTTCTTTTTTACTTTCTTGTAACTTTATTATTTTTTCTTCTATAGTGCCTTTAGCAATTAGTTTTATAACTTGTACTGAATTTTTTTGTCCAAATCTATGAGCTCTATCACTAGCTTGATTTTCTACTGATGGATTCCACCATGGGTCAAAGTGAATTACCATGTCAGCAGTTGTAAGGTTTAATCCAGTTCCACCTGCTTTTAAAGATATTAAAAAAACTTTTTTATCCATACTATTATTAAACTCATCTACAAGTTCAAGTCTCTCTTTAGCATTAGTTTTACCATCTATATAATGGTATTTAATTTTATACCTATCAAGTTCTTTACTTATGCTCTTAAGTACAGAAGTAAATTGTGAAAACAACAATATTTTGTGGTTTTCGTTTATACTATCCCTAAGTATTTCTAAACATGTTTCAATTTTTGAACTTTTTTTATTGTAATCTTTTACTACTATGCTTGGTTCTAAACAAAGTTGTCTTAATTTGGTTAAATAAGAAAAGATAACTATTTTATCTTTATTTAGATTTTTATCTTTTATTTTATCTTGTATATCTTTTGCATATACACTATATATCTTTTTCTGGTCTTTATTCAATTCAACAAAAAAGTTTTTCTCAATCTTATCTGGAAGCTCTTTCATAACTTGTTTTTTACTTCTTCTAAGAATAAAAGGTTTTATTAGTTTTTTCAAATTTTTAACATTATTTTCTTTATTTATGAACAATTCCTGAAACTTTGCTTTACTATATAAATAACCAGGCATTACAAAATCAAATATAGACCATAATTCTAGCAGATTATTTTCCATAGGTGTACCAGTAAGTGCAAATTTGTTTTCTGCATTTATACTTTTTACAGATTCAGTTACTAAAGCTACTGGATTTTTGATATTTTGAGCTTCATCTATTATACAATAATCAAACTTTACTTCACTATATTTTTCTAAATCATTTCTAAGAGTACCATATGTTGTAAGTATTACATCAAAATTTTCTAATTCCATAAAACATTTTTCTCTATCTCTTTTGCTTCCATGTATCAATAAAACTTTTATATCTGGGGCAAATTTTTCAAATTCATTTTTCCAATTATAAATGAGTGATGTTGGTGTCACAATTAGACTTTTTTTATTGGCTAATGATAATAAAAATGTAATAGTCTGTATTGTTTTACCAAGCCCCATTTCATCAGCTAATATACCACCAAATTTATAATAATCTAAAACTTTAAACCAATTAAAACCATTTATTTGATAGTCACGAAGGTTTGCTTTTAAATTTTGAGGAATTTCTAAATTTATGTTATCAAAATTTCTAAATTTTTCGCATATGCTGTGTAGTTCTTTTTTGCCATTTATAAATTTTAAATTTTTACTTTGTATCATGTCATTTATATATAGGGCTTTATTATTATGAATCTTATTATTTTTTGATTTATCAATTATATCTAGATTTTCAACTAATTCAAAAAAATCTTTTGTCTCCCTTTCTGATAAATCTATAAAGTTTCCATCTTTAAGTTTATAAAAAGTACGTTTTTCTTGAAAAGCTTTTAAAATAGCTTTGTACTCTTTTGGATTTATATCAGATATATTAAAGTTAAATTCTAGATAATTTTGATTAGTCTGATTGATTGAAGCTTGAATTGATGAAGAATTATATATCTTTTTCAATTTAAACTTTTCAGAATAATATATATCTCCAAATTCTTTTAAAGATTCTAATTGTAAATCTAAGAATGTAAATAGGTCATAGTCTGTTCCTTTAAACACATAATTATTATTTTCTTTTATAAATTGTGAAGAAGTCAGTTTATTTTCAATTTTAGTTTCTTTTTGTGTGTCGGGAAGTACAAATTTTTTGCCTTCATCATTATATATATACTTTACATCACAACATATATTGCCATCAATTATATCAAAATAGAACTCAGCTTTAAAATCTTTTGTTATATTATTTTTTATGCTATCATCCAAATAAACTTCTTGAGCTATTGATTTTAATCTAGGAACTAACAATCCTAAAACATCTTTAGAATCTTCTTTATCAAATTTCAACTCTTTAGATTTTGATAACACTTGATAGACTTTTGAATAATCATGAGCTTTTTTATGTGATAACAAGTAGATATTACCGTTATATAAAAGTACATCATTTTTTCTAGTAAGTGGAACAGGCAGTGAATCTTGAGAAGATAAGACTATTTTATCTTCTATATTTTTAAAATTAAACTTTATTGGTAAATTATCATTCAATATTTTTGGATGATATTCTTCTTTAGAAAAAATAAGAGTAAAATCTTTGTATTTAATAGCATTTAAAAATTGTTTTAAAGAACTTGCATTTATTTCCATAAATTTTTTTGAGTATGATGAAGAAAAGTTGTATGAAAGATTTGTACCATATTCTTCTATGATATCTACTAACTGCTCATCTTCATCAGCAAAATAGTGAATGTTGGGGTTGTAAATAAATTTCTTCCCAAAATCTAACTCATATCCATTAATTTTTGAATATGCAAATTCAGTAATGTTTTTTAAAATGTACATTTTATCAATTCCGATTTTAAATTCAGCAATTGCTTTATTTGAATCGACGTTTATCAATACATCTAAATTAACTCTTTCCCTTTTAGTGTTATCTAGAAAAGAAAGTAGTTGTTTACTTAAGTCTAAGCTGGATTTAGAATTAGTATTAGAAATTTTATCACTACCTAATATTTCTACTAGAATAGGAGGGACATCTTTTTTATTTTTTATTTGTTTTAAGCTTTTTATCACAATAGCAACTATATGTTTACATATGAAAATACTTTTATTTGTACTATTTGATTGACAATCAGCACAACTACAATCACTTTCAATTATCCTAAAATGTATTATATCTATAGTTATTGAATTAAAATAAAAGCTATAATTATCTTCAGAATTGACTCCACCACGAAATGTTAATAGGTTATTTTGTAGGTCATCAATATCTATGTCTATATAATCAACCAGTTGGTTGGTGTAGTATTTTACACCTCTTGACCATCTTGATGGTTCTGTATTTCTTCTTATTAATTTATATATCATATCTATTTTCATATTATTCACCTTACCTCACTGTATATATTATAATCTAAATACATTCAATTTACACTCTAAATTTAAGACTAAAATTAAGGTAGATATGAATAGTTTTTATCTATTGCAAGATATATGTAAATAACAATTTACTATTAGATTTTTGTTGAATTATCTTATAAACTATGAGTGAAAAATAATTATACAAATAGATTATTAGTAAATATAAAATTTTATTATTAGAAATATTCTTGGAAATTACAATACATAAAATATAGAGTATGATATTTGAATAAAAAGAATGTATAATGAGTTTAGTAATTTGTATTTATTATTAGGAAAGGAAAATATTAATATGGATAGTTGCAAACAACTTAAAGCTAAAATACCATGTAAGGAAACTGGTATAGAAATAAAGAGAACTTTATGTGATATTTGTTCTCCAGGAGTACACTGTGGAATTGATGCATACGTTAAAGATGGTAAAGTAATAAAAATAGAAGGTACAAAAGAGCATCCAATGAATAAAGGATTGTTATGTACAAAAGGTCTTTGTAATAGAGAATATATTTATAGAGAAGATAGAATAAAGACACCTCTAAAGAGAGTTGGAAAAAGGGGTGAAGGTAAATTTAAGACAATATCATGGGAAGAGGCTTATAGAGAAATAGGAGAAAAATTAAATAAAGTAAAGTCTGAGTATGGAGCAAAACATGTAGCTTTTTTTACAGGTTATGGAAAGTGGTACAGACCGTTTTTACAAAGGTTTGCATCTTCATTTGGATCTCCTAATTATGGTACAGAATCTAGTTCATGTTCAACATCAGCACAGATGGCTGGAAATGTTGCTACTGGAAGAAACTTTACAATGCAAGATATGGAGAATGCAAAAACTTATTTAGGGTGGGGATTTAATCCATATTACTCTAAATTTTTAAATAGTGTAAATCTAACAAAATTAAAAGCAAAAGGTTTAAAATTTATAATTGTAGACCCTAGAATAACACCAACAACTCAAAAAGTAGCAGATTTACATTTAAGAGTTAAACCTGGAACTGATGGGGCTTTAGCTCTTGGAATGGCAAATTTATTTATACAAAGAGATTTAATAGATAAAGAATACATAGAAAAACATGTCCATGGATTTAATGAATATAAAGAATATGTAAAATCATTTGATTTAGATACTGTAAGTAGAATTACAGGAGTTTCTAAAGACGATATAGTAAAAGCTGTAGAGATGTTGTCACAAGGTCCATTTTGTATAAATGAAAGTGCAGCTCCAATAGTTCATCATCAAAATGGATTCCAAAACTATAGAGCAATGATGTCTTTATCTGCCATAACAGGAAACTATGACAGGATAGGAGGTAATATACCAAAACAAGATTACTTTGCTGGTAAGATAGGTGGATTTCAATCACTAGAAAAAGAGTTCGTAAAAGAAGTTCTACCTAAAAACATAAATGAAAGAATTGGTGGAGAAAGATTCCCTCTATGGAATGAGATGGTGACTCAATTTCAAGCTATGGACTTACCTAGACAGATAGAAGAAAAGACACCATATGAAATAAGAGCTTTGTTTTGTCATGGTATAAATGCTAGAATGTTTCCTAACTCAGGAAGACTTTTCAAAGCATTGGACACTGTAGATTTTTTTGTAAATGTAGATTTATTTATGACAGATGCATCAAAATATGCAGATATACTTTTGCCTGCATGTACATCTTTTGAGAGAGAAGAATGTAAGAGTTATCCAGGGGGATATATTACATATACTAAAAAAGTTATTGATACATTATATGATTCAAAATCAGATGTAGAAATACTTTCAGATTTAGCAAATGTTATGGATATAGAAGATGATTTATTGAAGGCAGGTTATGAAGCAAGTATAAGACATATGTTCAAAGATACCTGTGTAGATATAGATAAACTTAAAGAAAGTGATTTACCATTAAAATGTAGAGATTTTAAGCCATACATAGTAGGCTCATATACAAGAGATGGATACGATACTAGTACATCTAAGTTTGAATTAAAATCTACAATTATTGAAAAGTATAAAGATTTTGGATTGGACGCATTACCAACATATAAAGATTTTAATGGTGATATAGATGATGATTATACTTATTTATTGACATCAGGAGCAAGAATTCCAAATGCACTACATTCAAGACTTCATGACATCAAACTTTCAAGAATATTAAAAAATGAAGCTAGTTGCGATATTTCTAGTCTAGATGCAAAAGAATTGGATGTTATTAGTGGAGATTATATAAAAATAACTACTAAGATAGGAAGTTTGAATGTAAAGGTCAATGTTACTGACAGAGTTTTATACAGAAATATACATATGTATCATGGATACAGAGAAGCTGATATAAATAGTATTGTCTGTGATAATTTTGACCCTTATAGTGGATTCCCTGCATATAGAAGTTGTAAATGTAAGATTGAAAAGATGAATAGATAAATGGAGGGATATAATGAAAAGTTTATTTAAATTTAACAAAGAGTTATGTACAGCATGTGGAGCATGTCTACTTGCTTGTATAGACCAAAATGATAATAATATAGATAATGGTGAACTTTTTAGACATGTATTTACAGTGGAAAAAGGTGAAAATGTAGAATATTTTTCATTATCATGTATTCATTGTGATGAGCCAAAATGTTTAGATGTATGTCCTAAAGGATGCTTTAGAAAAGAAGATGGGTTCGTTGTATTAGATAATCAAAACTGTATAGGATGTAAACTTTGTGAAAAAGCTTGTGAATATGGAGCATTGATTTATGGAAAGGATGGTAAGGCAAATAAATGTAATGGTTGCATTGAAAGAAATAAGTGTGGTATGGATTCGCCTTGTGTAATGGTATGTCCTACAGGAGCATTAGAGTTTAATAAATAACTGGATTAAATTGCTATACTCCTTTTAAATACTTGTGTTAAGAATTATCTTTTGCTATACTTTTGTAATATAAAATATAACATAAAACAGATATAAAGTATTTTCTGATAAAGTATATAAAATATATTGTTAGAATAAAGTGTGTTTTAGGTTAAATTTAGAAAAATAAATTAGACAGGAGAACTCAATATGGTAAAAGTATTAGCCTTTATGGGCAGTCCAAGGAAAAACGGGAATTTAGACACAATACTTGATGAGATAATAAAAGGTGTAAATGATAATAATGTTGAAGTTAAAAAATATTATCTAAATGATATGAATATTAAAGGATGCCAAGGCTGTCTATACTGTAGAAAAGTTCCTACTTGTGCATTTAAAGACGATATGATTGACATATATGAAGATATAAAAAGTGCCGAATATATAATAATTGGTTCGCCAGTATATATATGTCAGGTATCAGCTCAAACAAAGCTACTTTTAGATAGATTGTATCCTTTAACAGAGATAAATAAGTCTAAGCATACACCTAGGTTTGGTCAAAAAAGGTTAATAATGGTCTATACTCAAGCAGCTCCTATTTCGTTTTTATTTAAAAAATATTTTAAGTATACTGCAAAACATTTAAAGGGCATGGGCTTAAATCACTACAAAACTATAGTTGTAACCAAAGCATTTGAAAGGAATTCCACTAAAAAAAATTTTAAGGTATTGAGAAAGTCCTATAATCTTGGAATGAAAATAGCCATTGATATCAATGAATAGATAAAATTTTAATTTAGAGCATAGTTAAAGGAGCATTAATTGTTAATACTCCTTTTTTGTATAAAGATTTCTAGAAAATAACTAATAAAAAACAATATTATTTGAATATGGACGTTATATAAGTCTAAATATCTAACTTATTTTGAAAACAAAATATTTCAAACTTATTTTTATTAAAAGATAACAAGCCTTCATCCCTCATCTTTCCAAGTTCTCTTGACATAGAACTTCTGTCAACACACAAAAAATCAGCCATTTCATTTCTCGAAAAAGGAATTGTAAACTTGTGGCTACCTGTTTGTTCTATTTGTTTTGAAAAATACATAAGTAATTTCTCACGAGTCGTTTTACGAGAAAGTAATTCTATTTTATTATGAAGTAAAATGTTTTTTTCAGCTATTAATTGTAGCATGTTTTCAATTAGTCTATTATGAAAGACACATGTAGATGAACAAATGCCAGTTACACTTTTAAACTTTATAAATAAAACTTCACAAAAAGATGTTGTGGTTACTGTAACACTGCTTTTGTGTAGTCTAGTACATGCAAATACTTCTCCAAATAAATCTCCAGGTAAAAGTTCAGCTACAATATTTCTATTACCTTCAATATCTTCCTTTATTATGTGTGCACTTCCTTTAAGCATAATTCCAATGGAGGTAACTTCGCTTCCAACAGAGAATATTATGCTATCTTTTGGGTAAGTCTTATCAACAACACCCAGACATTCTAACATTGCTTCAAGTTCATCATTTTTAATTCCTTCAAATAGAGGAATTTTTTTTAGTAGGTCTATATGTTTTTCTAAAATTTTTTTCAAATAATCACTTCCTTGTTGCATATGCAACCGATAATTTGTTTTTATTGTACTATACTAAATTTATAAAAGCAAGGAGATATAAAAATCTTACTATAAAACAATTGAAAGAAAAATATGTAGGTCTTAAAAATAAATATCTAAGAAATTAATATTTTAAACTAAAAAAATTTTATGAGGTGATATAAATGATGAGAAAAATAATTAAAATTGATGAGGAAAAATGTAATAGTTGTGGATTGTGTGTTGAAGCTTGTCATGAAGAAGCTATAGGAATGATAAATGGAAAGGCAAAACTTTTAAGAGATGATTATTGTGATGGTTTAGGAGATTGTCTACCAACTTGTCCAACAAATGCGATTTCATTTGAGTATAGAGAAGCAGCAGAATATGACGAAGCAGCAGTAAAAGCAAATATGGAAGCAAAGAAAGCACAAAACAAAAGTTTAGCATGTGGATGTCCAGGTTCTCAGTCTAAGGAAATAAATAGAGAAGTTTCAAATAGTGTAGCTTTAAATAATGATTTAGAAGTAGAGACAAAAGGTTCCCAACTTAATCAATGGCCAGTACAAATAAAATTAGTACCAACTAATGCACCATATTTAAAGAATGCAAGTCTTTTAATAGCAGCAGACTGTACAGCATATGCATATGGAAACTTTCATAATAAATTTATGAAAAACAAGGTTACATTAATTGGTTGTCCTAAACTTGATGAGGTTGATTATGCTGAAAAACTTACAGAGATTTTAAAAGTGAATGATATTAAAAATATAGTAGTAACACGTATGGAAGTTCCTTGTTGTGGTGGTATAGTAAATGCTGTTAAGACAGCTCTACAAAATAGTGGAAAGATGATACCATGGCAAATAGTTACGATATCTGTAGATGGAAAAATTGTAGATGGAGAACTTTAATTAAGTGAATTACAGAAAAATCTAATAAATTTTAATAAAAAAATGGAGGAATAAAAAATGGAAAATATGTTTTGTTTTCAATGTGAACAAACAGCAGGAGGAAAAGGGTGTACTATAAATGGAGTTTGTGGTAAAAAGGGGGGTACAGCCAACTTACAAGATGAACTTACAGGAGTGTTAATTGGTCTTTCAAGAGCAACTATTGGAAATAAAAATAGACCAACAAGTGAAACAGATAAAGTCATGATAGAGGGATTATTCACTACTATAACAAATGTGAGCTTTGACGATGAAGCTATAAAAAGACAAATTGAAAAAACTGAGATGGAAAAAAGTAAACTTGTACCTAGATGTTCAGATTGTTCAACAACTTGTAGTAGAAATGATAACTATGATATGAAGGACTTGTGGAATGATAATGAAGATATACGTTCATTAAAATCATTAATCTTATTTGGATTAAGAGGTATGGCTGCCTATGCGTATCATGCAATGGTACTTGGCTATACAGAAAAAGAAGTAAATGAATTTTTCTATGAAGGATTAATAGCAGTTGGAGGAGACTTGTCTATTGATGAACTTTTAGGTTTGGTTATGAAAACTGGAGAAATAAACTTGAAATGTATGGAATTGCTTGATAGAGCAAATACTGAAACTTATGGAACACCAGAACCAACTCAAGTATCTATGAAGATTGAGAAAGGTCCATTCATTGTAGTTACAGGGCATGACCTTTATGATTTACACAAATTATTAGAACAAACAAAAGATAAAGGTATAAATATATATACTCATGGTGAACTATTGCCAGCACATGCATATCCAAAATTAAAAGAATATAAACATCTAAAAGGTAACTTTGGTACAGCATGGCAAAATCAACAGAAAGAATTTGATAATATACCTGCTCCAATCCTATTTACAACAAATTGTTTAATGCCTGTTAAAGATAGTTATAGAGATAGAGTATTTACTACAGAAGTAGTTGCTTATCCAGGTATGGTTCATATTGATGATGATAAAGATTTTTCTAGTGTAATAGAAAAAGCTCTTGAACTTGGGGGATATAAAGAAGATGTTCATATGACGGGTATTAATGGTGGAGATACATTAACTACTGGTTTTGCAAGAGGTACAGTTTCATCTGTGCAAGATAAAGTAGTAGATGCTGTAAAGAGTGGAGCTATAAGACATTTTTTATTAGTTGGAGGTTGTGATGGTGCAAAACCTGGAAGAAACTATTACACTGAATTTGTAAAACAAGCTCCTAAAGATACTATTATATTGACTCTTGCATGTGGAAAATATAGATTTAATGACTTAAATCTTGGAGAAATAGGTGGTTTACCTCGTTTAATGGATATGGGACAATGCAATGATGCCTACAGTGCAATCAAAGTGGCAGTTTCATTGGCAAATGCTTTTGAATGTGGAGTAAATGATTTACCTCTTAGTATGATACTATCATGGTATGAGCAGAAGGCTGTTTGTATACTTCTTACATTACTTCACTTAGGTATTAAAAATATCTATATAGGGCCTTCTTTACCAGCATTTTTATCTAAAAATGTATTAGATATATTGGTTGACAAATTTGCATTGACACCTATATCTACTCCTGAAGAAGATATGAAGAAGATTTTAGGATAAAGAAAATAAATATATTTATAGTTGAAATATTTTTAAGTATAGATGAAATTAAAATAAGGGGTTAAACTTAAAATTTGATTAGAAAAAATCAATTTTAAGACAACCCTTTATCTATTTTTTGTAATAATTGAAAAATAAACCTGCTTTTAGTATATTCTTTTTAATAAGCTTTGTATTAAACTTATAATACTTAGATATATAATATCTTATAACTTTTATTTTAAGTATTACAAGTTTGTATAGAACTTAAATATTAAAAGAGGAACATTGTAATATGTAACTTGCATAAAATATATATACTATAGTTAAATTATTTTGACCAAAGTTTGAAGTATATAAGGTGTTTTATGTGGGGGTATATAATATGAGAAATTCTAATTTTAATATATTGGCATTTGATGGTGGTGGATTAAAAGGAGCATTGAGTATATCCATACTTGAGAGGATAGTAAAAGAGTATCCAAACTTATTATATAATATAAATATGTTTGGAGGTACGTCTACAGGGAGTCTAATTGCACTAGGACTTGCATACGGTGTAAGTACTAAAGAGATAAAAGAACTTTATTCAATCGAAAATTCAAAGCGTATTTTTAGTAAAAGTTATACAGAAATGCTCAGACCAAAGTATGAAAACAAAAATTTAAAAGAAGTTTTACTAAGTATATTTCCAGAGGAACTAGAATTAAAAGATTTAAATAAATTAGTGATGATACCAAGTTTTTATATAGGAAATGAAGAAAATGCATGGAAACCAGTGTTTTATAACAATATGCCAAACTCTATTACAAAGACTAGTAAAGTTGTAGATGTAGCAATGGCAAGCAGTGCTGCGCCAGTGTTTTTCCCAACCTATAATCGCCATGTTGATGGTGGAATAATAGCAACTGACCCAAGTCTAGCGTGTATAATTCACGCCATTGATAATGGGCTTAAGCTTAAAAATACTAGACTTTTTTCTATAGGAACTGGATATGTATATAATAGTATAAAGGCAGATACTACTGAATGGGGAGCTATTGATTGGATAATTAATAAAGAGCCCGATTTGCCAATTATATCTATTACATTAGAAGGAAATTCTCAAATGAGTCAATTATTTTCTCAAAAACTTCTTGGAGATAATTACTATAGACTAAATCCTAAGATGGAAAAAGATGTAGCAATGGATGATTGTGATGCGTTAGAATATTTGATATCTTTAGGAGAAAATTGTGATATAAAAGATGCTTTTGGATGGATAAATAAAAAGAGCTTTTATAGAAATTAGATTCAATTTGAAATTTTGTTTGTGCACGTTATTTCATCAAGTAGGTAAAAATAACAAAATAGAAGATTATTAAGTTACTTCTTAGGGAATAAATAAAATATAATTTTTTAAGGAGTGATGAAAATGATAAAACTTGCTACTTTTGCAGGTGGATGTTTTTGGTGTATGGTGAAACCTTTTGATAAGTATGATGGAGTTATAAAGGTAATTTCTGGGTATACAGGTGGGCATATTGAAAATCCTACATATCAAGAGGTATGTTCGGGGACAACTGGTCATGTTGAAGCTATTCAAATAACTTATGATGATGATATAATAAGTTATGATGAGCTCCTAAATATATTTTGGAAACAGATTAATCCTACAGATGATGGTGGACAATTTGGTGACAGGGGAACTCAATACAAGACTGCTATATTTTATCATGATGAAGAACAAAAAAATATAGCTTTAAAATCAAAAGAGCATCTGGAAAATAGTAAAATATTTGATAGTAAAATAGTAACTTCTATAATTCCAGCAACTAAATTCTATGAAGCAGAAAATAATCATCAGGATTATTATAAAAAAAGACCATTAAACTACAATATGTATTATAAAGGTTCAGGTAGATATAATTTTGTAAAAAGTCACTGGGATGGAAACAATATAAATAGAGAAGAGTTAAAAAAGACTTTAACTCCTATACAATTTGAGGTTACTCAAAATGATATGACAGAGGTACCTTTTGAAAATGAATACTATGATAATGACGAAGAAGGAATTTATGTTGACATTGTAAGTGGAGAAGTTTTATTTTCTTCAAAAGATAAATTTGATGCTGGATGTGGCTGGCCAAGTTTTTCAAAGCCAGTTATAGATAAATCTATAATTGAGAGAAGTGATTTCTCACAAGGTATGTATAGAGTCGAAGTGAGAAGTGCTAAAGGAAATTCTCATTTAGGTCATGTATTTGATGATGGACCAAAAGAACTTGGAGGTTTAAGATATTGTATAAATTCTGCTTCTCTTAAATTTATACCTAAAAAAGATATGGAAGCGTTAGGTTATGTAGAATACCTAAAACTTTTTAAATAATTAAAATTATTTATTATAAACTTATCGAAAAGGTGAAAATATAAGGAAATATTTTCACCTTTTGTTTTTTTTTCAATAATATGATAAATTATTAATTGTAATCTTATAATTTATATCAATAGATTAATAATTTAATTTTGAAAGAGAGAAAATAAATGAATTTAAAAGACTTTAATGGAAAGAGATTAAAATCAGCTAGAATTTTTAGAGCAAAGACGATAGAGCAATTATCTAAGGAAACTAAAATAAATAAAAAGGACTTAAAAGCTTTTGAAGAAAATAAGTATATACCAAATATAGAAAATACATTGAAACTATCTAATATATTAAATTTTCCAAAAGAGTATTTTTATAAAAATGAAAATATAAATGTTGTTGTAGAAGATAGCCACTTTAATCCTAAATCGAAACTACCTAGAGTAGAAGAAATTTCTTACAGGGAAAAAATAATTATCATTCATAAAATATATTCGTTTATGGAAAGTTACATTAAGTTTCCAAACGAAAATTTGCCAAATAAAAAAATAATGACAGACATTAATATAAATGATATAGAAAAACTAGCATATAATACTAGAGAATTTTGGGATTTAAACAATAATCCAATAGTAAATATGGTAAATTTGTTAGAGTCTAAAGGGATTATAATATCAGATATGAATGTAGACAGAAAAGGGGCAACCGTCTTTACTCAAAAACAGAGGATTGGTAAAGAGGTTAAATATCTGATATCTCTTGGTAATGATAAAAAATCAGCATCAATTAGAAATTATAATTTAGCATATGAGCTTGGTTACATAATATCAAGTGAATTAAGAATACCAAATAAGCAATTTTCAGCAGATGAGTATGCTTGTGCCTTTTTACTGCCACAAGAGAGTTTTTTAGAAGATTTGATTCATGCAGAAGATTTAGACTATTATATAGAATTAAAGAAAAAGTGGATTGTACCTATATCTGCTATGATTTTTAGAGCATATAATCTAGGTAAGATAAATTACAAAAAATACAATTATCTTATGAATGAGATGGATAAAAAAGGATGGTTAAGGGAAGAACCATTAGACAAAATAAAAGGTTCAAGTCCAACATGTTTAAAAAGAGCAGTTGAATTATTGATAGAGAATAAAATAATGAGTGTAAATAGTATAGTATCAAGTTTAGAGGAATTTGGGATAAATCTTTATCCAGAAGACTTAGAGTTATTGATGGGTTTAAAGAAAGGGTTCTTATCTCAAAATATAAATAAAAAAAATAAAGTTATAAAATTTGATGGGAAAAAGTAGACTGGTATTTTAGTTTTAAAATTAAAAGCAGGTATAGATGATTTAAACATTAACACAGTTAAATGGTTTTTGTTATGAACAATTTACCTGCTTTTAATATAAAACTTAATATATATTTAAAAAGTATTTAAGATTATTTTATTACTCTAAAGTTGTATTACTTTTGTTACTAATTTGAACATTTTCATCAACTTTAAATAGTATCTAAATGAGCCAATGAAACTCATTGAAATAGTTTTAAATCTAAAGTGTTTTTGAAAGTGAAATATGTTCTCTTAAGACAGAACAAGATTTGCTAAACTCATTTTTTTCATTTTCAGTTAGGTTGATTTCAATAATCTCTTCAATACCATCTTTTCCTATAATACAAGGAACACCTGCAAATACATTTTTTTCATTATATTGACCTTCTAATAATGTAGAAACTGGCAGAACTTTTTTCTCATTGTGTAGTATAGCTTTTACAATTTCTACTAAAGCAGTACCTATCCCAAATTCTGTACAATCTTTACCATTTATTATACTTATGCCTGTTTTCTTATTTTTTTCAACTATTGATGGTAAGTCTAATTTTCCATAAGTATTTGGATTATCCTTTATCATGTCCAATATTGGTTTACCGCCAATTGAAACATGAGACCAAGGAACCATTTGAGAATCTCCATGTTCACCCATGCAATAAGCTTGAATTGATTGTTGA
Organism: Clostridioides sp. ZZV15-6383; assembly: GCF_020657735.1. Taxonomy (NCBI): domain Bacteria; kingdom Bacillati; phylum Bacillota; class Clostridia; order Peptostreptococcales; family Peptostreptococcaceae; genus Clostridioides; species Clostridioides sp. ZZV15-6383. The sequence continues at coordinate 53,708 of NZ_JAGWCV010000002.1, forward strand.
GCTATTCCAGTTTCTTCAGATAAAAGTCTTCTAAGTCTTGTTGAATCTAGAGCTGTACCAGTTCCAATGACCCTATTCTTAGGAAAACCAGATTTTTCCCAAATATAATTTGTAACTACATCAACAGGATTAGATATGACTATAAATATACCATCAAAACCAGAATCAACTATAGGTTTTACTATAGATTTTATCATTCCAATGGTTGGTCTTAATAAGTCTAATCTAGTTGTGTTTTGTCTACGTAAAGGGCCTTCTGAAGAGTCTGCAACACTTATTACTACTATATCAGAATCTTTACAATCAGCAAAAGTTCCTTTTTCTATATGTATTTTATGTGGTAGATATGAAACTGCATCAGCTAAATCTAAAGCTTGAGCTTTTGCTTTAGATTCATCTATATCAATCATAAAGAGTTCATCACAAACTCCTTGAGTTATCAAACTGAATCCACAATGAGAACCAACGTGTCCTGACCCCACAATAGATATTTTTCTTGTTTTTATTGACATTTTAAATCACTCCCCCTAAAACAACGATAGATTTATAAGAAAATTATACATTATAAAAAGCTGTTTTTATGTATTTTAATATTCTATTATTTCAGAAAATTTATTCAATATGATTTTATACTAAAATTTTTAAAAAAGCAATGTTAATATACTCTGTATTAATGAATATTAAATAAATACTAAAAATTATTAATAAGTATTAAAATATGTAATCTTATTTATATTTAGAAACTTTATGTAAGAAAATATGTAAGCACGTACACTGTGAAATATCGTAATAATATAAAATTATAAATTTGTTAACACTGATATCTCTATGTTAAAATATAGTAGAAGATTATTAGTAAAAAATAGGATAAGTTCTATTTTAGAACAATTAAATTAAATTTATCTTAAAATTTATATATTTAAAAAGTAAAGTAGTTTACAACTAAGGAAATGGAGAGAGAATTATAATGGAAAAGTTATACTATACAAATCAGTATATAAAAGATTTTACAGCAGAAATAATTGAAATAAAAGAAGTAGAAAATAAGTTTCATGTTTTATTAGATAAGACAGCGTTTTTTCCTGGTGGAGGAGGTCAGTTTGCAGACCTAGGAAAAATAGATAATTATGATGTAATAAGTGTCTATGAAGAGGGCAAAAAAGTATACCATGTATTAGATAAAAAACCAATAAAGATACATAGAGTAAAGTGTAGTATTGATTGGGATAGAAGAGAAGATGGTATGCATCAACACTTTGGGCAACATGTACTATCAGGCTGCTTTTTTAAGACTTTCAAAGCAAATACAACAGGTTTTCATCTAGGGAATGAATATAGTACAGTAGATATAGAAGGTAATTTAGGTGAGGATAAAATTAGAGAGATAGAGTTGCTTGCTAATGAAATTATTCGTCAGAATATACAAGTAGAGACATTACTTCCAACAAAAAAAGAATTGAAAAAAATTTGGTTAAGACGTGATTTGCCAAATACTGATGAAGAAATAAGAGTAGTAAAAATAGGCGATTTAGACACGAATGCATGTTGTGGAGTACACCCAAAATCGACTGGCGAGTTGAGAATGATAAAAATAAAAAAATGGGAAAAACATAAGTCAAGCACAAGAATAGAATTTTTAGCAGGTAAAAGGGCAGTAGACGAAGTATTAAAAAGAGATATATATTTAACTAAAATATGCAGATATTTGAGTTGTAGTGAAGAAGATGCTATAAATGGTATTGTAAATTTAAACAATAAAGTTGAAGAGGTTTTAAGTAAAAAAAGAAAGCTTGAAGAAGTAGTAGCTACATATCAGGTTAAAGAAATGGTTGAAAATGCGAATAAGGTTGGTAATATTGCAGTCATTAAAAAAATTTATAATGATGAAGATTTAAAATATGTGAATAAGATAGCAAATAAAATTACAGAGGATGAAAATAATATTGCGTTATTAGCTGTTAAATTTGATGATAAAATAAATTTAGTTTTTGCCTGTTCTAAAAATTTAAAAAATATTAATATGGGAACTTTGTTAAAGGATGCAATAAGCCTTATAGATGGCAAGGGTGGTGGAAGTCAAATATTAGCCCAAGGTGGTGGAAAGAATAATGGAAATTTAGAAGCTACACTTGATTATGCATTTATGAAGCTAGAAAAGACTTTGTAAATATACTATAGAAAAAATATTAATAGATAAAATAGATATGGGGGAATAAATATGGAACAACAAAAAGATTACATAGAGCTATATGAAAATGAAGAATTAATAGAAATAAGAGAAGCTCGTATAGATGATTTGGATGTAATAGCAAAATTTAATTATAATTTAGTTAAAGAAACTGAAGGAAAAGAACTTGATATGGATGTTTTAACTAAAGGTGTAAAAGCATTATTATTAGATGAGAGAAAAGGAAAATATCATGTATATACAGTCTTTGATAAAGTTGTTGCACAGATTATGTATACATATGAGTGGAGCGATTGGAGAAATGGAAATTTCCTTTGGATTCAAAGTGTATATGTAGAGAAAGAATATAGAAGAAAAGGTATCTTTAATTATTTATTTAATTATATAAAGAATATATGTGATAAAGATGAAAATATTGTTGGAATGAGATTATATGTAGAAAAAGAAAACATAAATGCAAAAGCAACATATGAGTCTTTAAATATGCATGAGTGTGATTATAATATGTATGAATATGAGGTAATACGTTAGCAATACAAATTTATAGCATTATTGTATTAATACTATAAACTATTTAGTATATCAATAATTATATGAAATAGATTGGATATTATAATTAGAATTTTTAGGGGGGAGGGATAAACATGGACGTTTTAAAAGGAATGTTTTATGTATTTTTATTTTTAGATTTAGTATCAATATTCTGCTTCTTTTTTAATAAAGGAAAAATAGCATCTAATAAAATTATATTTAATGCAATAGGAGTACTTGCATTTGTACTTTGTTTTATGCTTTTTAGCTATTATCCAAATAATAATATTATTGGTAAATTTATTGCTTTTCTATTTTTTATTTTTGGAATTGCAGGAGTTATGTTGAAAGATAAAAATTTTTTATATGCTAGACTTCTTTTAACTTTAGTTATTGTTTTTTCTACACTTAGATTGTTCATTATTCAATAAAATATATTTGTATGAGAACTTGTTAAAGTCTGCACATTTAAGTGTAGACTTTTTTATGTTTTTATTTAAAAATTAAGGAAATTTTAAGAAAATTTTAAAATCGTCTTAAATATTTATTGGTACTATTGAAATATTAGTAAAGAGAGGTGACTTATCAGTGGTAGAAAGTAAAAAGTCAGAAAAATTGTTACTATCAATTATATACATAATATTTTTAATATATATTTTAATGACTATAAGAATAATTTTATTTAAAGATTCAGCAATTTACTCTATTTTCAAGGGAATATTTAGGTCTGTAAATTTAATTCCATTTTATACGATATGTCAATTTATCACAGATAGTAATATTGACTTTATGAGAGCTACTGTAAATATTGTAAGAAATATAGGGATATTTATTCCGATGGGAATTTTTTTTCCTATAATATTCAAAAATTTAAATAAAAAAGCTATCGTTATATCAATTATACTTGTCAGTTTAGGATTTGAATCAATACAATATATTCTAGCTCTTGGAAGTAGTAACATAGACGATATTATTTTAAACTCATTAGGTGGTATAATTGGAATTGCTATTTACATAGATATGAATAAATTATTTCCTAATGATATTAAAAAATTTAAGGCTATAATAGGTACCAGTTTAGTTTTAGGAGTCATAGGATTGGGGATGATTTCTATAAATTATCAGAGCTTCCTAACTTTTAAATTTAGACCTGATAAAAAAGTATCAAAAATATTAATAGAAGAAAACAGGGAAATGATTAAAGATATAAACAAAGATACAGTGGATATAATTGGGACATTTGAGAGCTTTAAAAAAGGTATAATAACTATTAAAGCAGGTTCTAATAGTAAAGTAAAGAGACCAGAAAATTTAATTGATAATGATGGAAATATAAGAATTTATTTAAATGAAAATACAAAATTAATATCTTATGTAGTTACCGAAGAATCAAAAATGGATATAGTTAAATATGAGGAATTTGATATGAAGAATTTAGATTTATTGAATAAATATGATACAATTAATGTTTGGATTGATAAAGAAAATCAGCCAAAAGATAAACATGGTATTATGGCTGGGAAATTATTAATTGGATTATATGAATAGAATATTATGCAAAAATAAAAGAATAACAAATATAAAAAACGAAAAAACTATTTCTATAATTATTTTTACATCATGCACAAAATAAGAATACTAGTGAAGGAGTATATATAAATTATGGAAATAATAAAATATATCTTGTATTTTTTTATATATTCGTTTTTGGGATGGGCAGTAGAAAGTACAGGATGTTCAATAGCAAGTAAAAGAATAATCAATAGAGGTTTTTTAAATGGTCCAATATGCCCTGTTTATGGATTTGGAGCAGTGCTTGTAATATCACTGCTGGGAAGATTTAATAATATAATTATAATATTTCTATTAGGCATGATTTTAACCACAATACTAGAATATTTTACAGGCTTTATTTTAGAAACCTTATTTCATGCTAAATGGTGGGATTATTCTGGCAGAAAATTCAATATAAAGGGTAGAGTATGTTTAAAAAATGCAATATACTTTGGCATAATGTCTGTTTTAATAATAAAGTTTATACATCCATTTATAAGGAATTTTGTAAGCGTAATTCCATATAAAATATTAATTTCAATGGTTATAATTACAACACTTTGGACTATACTTGATTTGATAGTTACTGTTATAACCCTTAAAAAATTAGATATTAAGTTAAACTTGCTAGATGATATAATTAAAGAACTTAGCGATGTAAATGTAAAATTGGACAAATTTGATAGAGTAGAGATACAAAATTTATTGAAAAAAATAAATAATGATGAATTAGAAGTTAGAGAAAAAATAAACAAAATAAACAGTAAGTTAGACCGTATAGAGTCCAATATTATTTTACAAAAAAGAGTTATCAAAGCTTTTCCATATATAAAACATAAAAGACAGCAAGAACAATTGGAACACTTTAAAAAGATTATCAGTGAGAATAAAAGGTAATTATGTGATTTAATGAAAGCAAATAGAATAATGGTATTTATAAAATAATTTTTAGAGGACTCTATAAAAATAGAATAGAGTCCTTTATTTTTTAAAAAACAATGTTTATTTGATAAAAATAAAATATATTGTTTCTGAATAACAAATATTTTGAAAATTATAAAACATATATTGACAATTTGTGTCAAAAATACTAACATTAAGTATATAAAGAATTTTATATGAGAATGTCTGTATAAATCGCAATAATTTTAAAACATAAATTTATTTAAAGAAGGGATGATTTGCCAATGAGCGAGATAACTAGTCAAATGATAAGTACAGAAGAAAAAAAATATGTTGCTAAAACTCAAAAAATACCTTATTATCCAGTAGCATTTAAATCAGGTGATGGTGCTATGTTATATGATTATGAAGGTAATGAGTATGTAGATTTTTTAGCAAGTGCAGGCTCTGCGAATGTAGGTCATGGCAATAAGGAAATCTCACAAGCAGTTAAAGAACAAATGGATGATATAACACAATATACACTTGCATATTTCCATAGTGATCCTCCTGTAAAGTTAGCTGAGAAGCTTGTGGAAATAGCCCCTGGAGATAATGATAAAAAAGTATTATACAGTGCAACTGGTTCTGCTTGTATAGATGCTGCTATAAAACTAGCAAGAGGGTATACTGGAAGAACAAAGATAATATCTATGTGTGAATCTTATCATGGAAGTACTTATGGAGCTATATCTATATCTGCATTAAGTACAAATATGAGAAGAAAAATGGGTCCATTGTTACCAGAAGTTTATCACTTCCATTATCCTGATAAAAATAGAACAGCTAAAGAATGTTTAGATGAGATAGAATATGCTTTTGAACACTATCTACCAGCAGAAGAAGTAGCTGCAATATTTATAGAACCAATTGCAGGAGATGCAGGAATAATAGTGCCTCCAGTAGAGTGGATACAAGGTTTAAGTAAAATATGTAAAGAAAATGGAATATTACTTGTAAGTGATGAAATACAACAAGGTATGGGAAGAACAGGTAAGTGGTTTGGTATAGAAAATTTTGATGTTGAAGCAGACCTTATAGTTCTTGGAAAATCTGTTGGAGGTGGATTACCTCTAGGAGCAGTTGTTGGAAGAAGCGAAATAATGCAAAGTCTTGATTCACCAGCACATTTATTTACTTTAGCTGGAAATACAACAGTATGTGTGGCTGCTTTAAAATCTATAGAGATAATTGAAAAAGAAAACTTGCTTCAAAAGAGTATAGAAATGGGAGATTATATTAAAGCAGGATTTGAAAAATTAAAAGAAAAATACGACATAATTGGAGAAATAAGAGGTCTTGGATTATCTATAGGAGTTGACATAGTCAAAGGAAAAGGTTCTAATGAAAAACATCCAGATGCTACAGCTAAGATATGTTATAGATGTATACAAACTGGTTTAATAATGATATTCTTAGGACAATCTACTCTAAGAGTACAACCTCCTCTAGTAATAACTAAAGAACAAGTAGATAAAGCAATGAACATCATAGATTCTGCAATAGATGATTATTTAAATGGTAGAATTGGTGATGAAGTATATGAAGTAACTCAAGGTTGGTAAAATAAATATTAAATAAAAATAAGAGTTATCTCAGTTTTAGAAAGTAATTTCTGAAATGAGATAACTCTTTTAAGTTACCCACAAGTAAGAAGATTATTTGATTCATTAAAGGTTATGTTTCGGATGTTATTCTTGTGAGTATCAGAAACAGTATTATGAGAATAGTTACCTTTATTCGTATTATCTGTCAATTTAGTTATAATTAAGATTGCTAAAAGAATAAAAATTACTGTGTATAAAGCAATAACATATGGTTTTCTTTTATATTTGTATTTGTTATTAAAAAAAGAATTCCCATAATTATTTTTATTGACTTTAGATTTGTTGATGCTTGTATTCTTTTTCTTGTTACTTTTCTTTTTATCATCCTTTTTTCTATTTTTAGGGTAAGGAATGACTTTGTGTGTATTATCAAGTTTGATATTTTTATTTTTTTGAATATTGTTTTCCAGGTTAGCTTTTTTTTCTCCAAATTGAATAGTTTTATTGGTATTGTTGTTATCTTTCAATGTTAATCTCCCTCCCTTAAACTTTCCCTTTAGATAATATTACTACTAACCCATGGAATATACAATAAATAATATATAAGTAATAAAATTTTATAGGTATAAATCTCTCTCTCCACGTTCTAAGGCAGTCATATTGTTAGATACTATGTTTCTTATATCTTCTCTTTCTATCTTAGCTATTTCTTTTGAGATAAGTTTTTTGCCCATAGTTTTAAGTTCTTCATCTCCATAGTCAATTAGAAATTCATTCAATGTAGTAAGAGCATTTGGTGTACATACATTATGGATTTGGCGACTTTTAGCTAAGCTCATAAATCTATCGCCAGTTCTACCTTTGCGATAACAAGCCGTACAATAGCTAGGGATATATCCATCAGTAATTAGTTCTTTAAGCACCTCTACAGGGCTTCTATGGTCTCCAACTTCGAATTGTTCTGTATTGTCACCATCTTCATATGCTTTATATCCTCCAACACCTGTTAGAGAACCTGCACTAATTTGTGATACACCGTATTTTAGTAATTCATTTCTCATCTCGGCAGTTTCTCTAGTGGACATTATGATTCCAGTAAAAGGAACAGCTAATCTAGTTATAGCTACTATTTTTTTGAATATATCATCAGAAACTAAGTGAGGAAAATCTTCTAAGCTCATGCCCTCAGCTTTTTTTAATCTAGGGAAAGATATAGTATGGAACCCTACACCAAATTTTTCTTCTAAGTGTTCATTGTGCATCATAAGTCCTAGAACTTCAAATTTAGGGTCAGATAAACCAAATAAAACTCCTGCACCGACATCATCAACTCCAGCTTCCATAGCTCTATCAAAAGCTGTCAAATGGTAATAATAGTCATTTTTTATAGACTGACCATGCATTTTTATAAATGTTGGCTTATGATAAGTTTCTTGAAATAATATATAAGTTCCTATTCCTTTTTCTTTTAGTAGCTTATACTCATCTACACTTGTAGCTGCTATGTTAACGTTTACCCTTCTTATATTTCCATTTTCGTTATATGTTGAATAAATTGCATCTAAACAATCTAGGATATAATTTATATCACAATTTTTAGGGTCTTCACCAGCTTCTAGAGCAAGCCTTTTATGACCCATTTTTTCTAATATTTTAACCTCTTCTTTTATTTCGTCCATAGTAAGTTTTTTTCTTTTAAATTTGTTGCATGTACTGAAACCACAATAAACACATTCATTTACGCAATAGTTTGATACATAAAGAGGGGCAAATAAAACCACTCTGTTACCATATATTTCATTTTTTATTTGCCCAGCTATACTAAATAATCTATCTAGTTGTTTTTTATCTTCTACTTCAAGAAGTGTAGCTATATCTTTATAACTAAGTTTTTCCCTTCTATCAGCCTTATCAAGTACCTTTTCAATATCATCAGAAGTTGAATTTTTTGCATCCTCTAATAAAGAATTAATAAGTCCATGGTTTATGAACATTTACAAACGCCTCCATTCAATATTATCACCACGAGAATAGTCGACTTTAAGTCCTAGTGACTTGATGTTTTCTTCTAAACTTTGGTGATATTCACAAGCTTCTTGACCAGTAAAGGCTTTGTTATCATAAAGAGAATATTGTTTTCTAAATTCTTGAGGAGAAAGGTTTGGCATAATTACATTGCAGCCAGCTAAAAGACCTGCATTTCGACCACTAGGGTTTATAGATGCAAGGGCTGTTGTAGCAGGTAATAAAACTTTTGGAAGAAGAAGTCTTGTAATAGAAAGCATAAGTAATGTCTTTTCTAAATCTCCATGTTTATAATTCTTAAAAATTGTATCATGGTGTGGAATAAAAGGTCCTATTCCGACCATATGAGGATTTAACTCTTTTAGGTATAATAAATCACGAACAAGGTCTTCATTACTCTGAAATGGTGACTCAACCATAAATCCAGCACCTACTTGATAACCAATTTCCTTAAGGTTTTTTAGGCATTCTTTTCTAGTTCTAAGTTCAATGTTTGGCGGATGTAATTTTTTATAATGATTTTCTGTAGCAGTTTCATGTCTTAAAAGATATCTATCTGCACCACATAAAAAGTATTTTTTATATGAGTCATAACTCTTTTCTCCTAGCGATAAAGTTATGGCACAATCCTCATATTTATTTTTTATACTTGAAACAATTTCACATATTTTATCATCAGTAAAATATGTATCTTCACCACCCTGTAAAACAAATGTTCTGTATCCTATTTTATAACCTATATCACAACATTCAAGTATATCATCAAGTGAAAGTCTGTATCTTATGATATTTTTATTAGAAGATTGTATACCACAATAGTAGCAATTATTTTTACAGTAGCTTGTAAGTTCTATAAGTCCTCTCAAGTAGACTCTATTTCCATAATGTTTATTTCTCATATCGCTAGCTTGTTTATAAAGATAGTTTCTTAAATTTTGTTCGAAGTTATATTCTTCATTGTCGATATTTTCTATTAAATATAGTAGTTCATCAAAACTTAATGAATTAATGCTGTAAAGTTTATCTATAAAGTATTTAATCTTATTTTTGGTCATATTCCAAATATGTAATTATTAAATATAATTAAATTTTTAGTAATTGAAAAGTTCAAGGGATCTTTCTAAAATACCTTTTACATATGCTATTAAGATACCATAGTTTACTATAGGTACATTAAAAGATTTTGCCTTTTCTATTCTAGATAACATTCCAGCTCTATTCATCATACAAGCTCCACAATGAACTACAAGTGCATATTTATTTATATCTTCGGTGAAGGATACTCCAGAACTAAATTCAAAGGTAATATTTTTGCCAGTTTTTTTTCTGATCATATTAGGAATTTTCACTGTTCCAATATCATCAGTCTGTCTATGATGAGTACAACCCTCAGCCATCAAGACTTTATCACCATCTTTTAAATTTTCTAAAGCGTAAGCACCATTAATTAATTCTTTAAGGTCTCCCTTTTGTCTAGCAAATAATATAGAAAAAGATGTAAGAGGAATATCTTTTGGAGTATCTTTATCTACTTGTGGAAATACTTGAGAGTCAGTAATAACAAGTTTTGGTTTTTTGCCTAAATTAGATAGGGTTTCTTTTAAACTATCTTCTTTTGTAACTATAGAAATTGCACCATTATCCAAAATATCTCTTATAACTTGCTGTTGAGGAAGTATAAGTCTACCTTTTGGAGCTGCCTTATCTATTGGAACAACTAAAACAACTAAGTCATTTGGCTCAATTAAATCTGATACCAATCTGAACTCAGTGCTATCTTTAGGCAAAACTCTTATTATTTCATTTTTTAAATCTTCAATCCCAATTTTATCTGTTGATGAGACAGAAACAACTGGACATTTAACTTTACTTTTAGTCAAGTTTAAAATTTCTGATTGATTCTTAATAGTATCAATTTTGTTAAGAATTAAAATATGAGGTATATTCTTATCATTAAACTTTTCAATTAGTGACAAATCTTCTTGTGATATACCAATTTGGCAATCCACTACTAGTAAAGCTATATCTGTCTTTTCTAAAACATCTAGTGATTTACTTATTCTAAGTTCACCAAGTTCACCAACATCATCAAGACCGGCAGTATCTATAAGAACACAAGGTCCTATAGGAAGGATTTCCATTGGTCTAAATACTGGGTCTGTAGTAGTTCCAGCAATATCTGAGACTATTGCAGCACTTTGATTTGTTATAGCGTTTATTATGCTAGACTTACCTGTATTTCTTTTGCCAAAGAGACCTATATGTACCCTTATTGATTGTGGAGTAGAATTTAGACTCATTTGTACTCACCACCTTAAATTTCTTTTTTTGATATACTAGTTTTTACAGATATATTAGGTATATTTCCCAATTTACCAGTCAAACTATTGATAGTGTCCATTTCGCCAACAACTGCTATGCATACGATTGATACGCCTTCTTCTTCACAAGGAATTCCCATTCTACCTTTAATAATACCTTTAAAACCTGATACAATCTCATTGAATTTAAGCTGACATTCTTTTGGTTCTTCTAAAATAGCACTTATAACTGCAACCTTTTTCATAAATATCCTCCTAATTCAGAAAATATATCCTAAACAAATCCAAAATCAAAAAACTTTTCTTTGTAAAGAAAAGTTTCTACAAAAGAAAAGTTATTAATTACACAAGTATAATGTGCTATATTAAACTATTTCCTTACAGATTAGATAACTCTTTTCTGGTAGGGTTAGCTTGTAAAAATTTAATTTAACAACAATTAACTGAAGAAAATTTTTATACAATTTATATAAATTATAATAAAAATTAACTAAAGAAAATTGAAGTTACTTATATAATAGTAGTAAATTGAAATTAAGTCTATAGAAAAACCAATTTTTGTATAAAAATAAAAATTAAAGTTAGTTATTTGTTAAGAAATGACTTTAGTAAAATATATAATTAACTATTCTTTAAGCATATAATTTATAAGTAGTTTAAGCGTATTTTCAATGGCTTCTATATGTGTTCTTTCATAGTGGTGGCTATTATTTGTTCCAGGACCAACACATGCTATTTGAACATCTTCTCCCCAACGAATAGCTTCTGAAGCATCTGAACCATAGAAGGTAAATACATCGACAGCATATTCTAAATTATTGTCTTGTGCAACATCGACAAGTTTATTTCTTAAATTAAAATCATATAGTGATAAATTATCTTTTGCAACTATAGTCACACCATGTTCACTAGATGTTTGACTTGGTCCAGTAGGTGCTATATCTATTGCTACAAATTCTTTTGTTTTTTCAGGTAAAGCCTTAGAGACACCATGTCCAATTTCCTCATAATTGCTTATATAAAAGTTAGTAGTATGCTTAGGTGTTAAATTATTTTCTTTAAAATATCTACATATTTCAAGAACCATTGCTACAGCTGCCTTATTATCTATATATCTAGATTTTATAAAACCAGATTCTGTAGCTTCAAAACGATGGTCTAGACATACAAAATCTCCAACACTTATTCCTAAATCTAATACATCCTGTTTTGTAAATACTTTTTCATCAAGTCTAATAATCATTGTTTCTTCATTTCTTTCAGTGGCAGCTTTTGTTTGACCATATATATGAGTAGAAGCATACTTAAATACAACACTTCCTCTAATTTTTTTACCTTTTCTAGTTATAACAGTACAGTTTTCTCCTTCTATAGCAGCCCAACATCCACCACCAACTTTGTGGTATTTAAGAGTACCATCAGATGATATTTCTTTTACCATAGCTCCAAGTGTATCCATATGTGCAGATATTGTTATTTGATTTGAATCATCTTCACCAGGAAGAGTAGCTATAAGTGCACCTTTTTTTGTAAGAATAGTATCAAGACCTAAAGATTCAAAATCTTTTTTGCTTTCTAAAACTGCATTTTCAGTATATCCAGCAGGGCTTGGAATATCCAAATATTTTTTCATTAAATTTATAGTATTAGTTAAATTTAAATTCATATTATTTCCTCCTAAAAAATATATATTCATACAAATTATAACATAAATACGAATGTTCTGAAAACTAAAATTGAAAGAAAAAATCCTAAATATATTTTTAAAAAAAGTATATAGAATAGAATTGATTTATATTATAGGTGTTAAAAGTTAAAATAGTTTGATTTCATAATTAATAAAAATAAATATAAAACAAAATATATAAATAAATAAAATATTTAGTTTAATTATCTTTACAAATAAAAGTTTTAGTAATAAAATAATTGTTGAAAAAGATTTTAAATTCAGATTATTCATTTCTAAAGTAATTAATCTGCAAGCCTTTATTAATATATGTAAATAACTAGGTATATATGCATTTAATTAGCATGATATAGATAAAAATATTTATTTTTAGTGTCTATTGTCTGAAAAAAGTCTTTATTTAGGAATCATAAAAAATCAAATTAATTGGGAAAAGAGAGGATGTGTGTAATGTGATTGAGAATGGATTTGTATATTGTAGTTTCTTGGTTGTATTTGTAGGTGTAATTTTTTTTATGGTAGATAAATTGAAATGGAAGATATTTGATGTTATTAATCCAATGCTTTTAATCTACTTAGGATCTGCTATACTAGCATCATTTGGTTTGTTTGCACAGAATGAAGATGTTGGAGTATATCAAAATATAATAACAGTAAATTTTCTTCCATTAATGTTAGTGTTCTTATTAATTCAATGTGATTTAAGAAAAATATTAAAAATGGGACCTAAGATGTTATTGTCATTTTTCTGTGCTACATTTACATTTATGCTTGGGTTTGTTATAGCATTCATAATTTTTAAAGGTTCAATGGCTTCCGATTCATGGAAAATTCTTGGAGCAGCATCTGGTTCATGGATAGGTGGTTCATCAAATATGATTGCAGCAGCTAATGCTCTAGGAGTTGCAGAAGAAGGTCTTAGTTATGCAATACTTATGGGGTCTATAGGATATACAGTATGGATGTCTATTTGTCTAATGTCTGTAAAATTTGGACCTAGATTTAACAAATGGACAAAGTGTGACACAAGTTTTATAGATGAGGTTACATCAAAACTTGAAAAAGAAAATAAAGATAATACAGCACCTACGTTTGTGGAACTTATGATTTTACTTTCTGTTGGTTTTGGAGTAGCAGCTTTTGCACAAATTGTATCTAAGATACTTCCAACTTCAGGTATACTTAATGAAACTATGTGGGTAGTACTTGTTGCATCTACAGTGTCAATATTATTAGGTATGACAAAAATATCAAAGCTTAAAGGTAGTACACTAGTAGGAAATGTGTTTATGTATTTACTCCTTGCAGCTACAGGTAGTAAAGCAAATTTCTTTGGATTATCAGAAGCACCTGTTTACATAATGTTTGGATTAGTAGTAGTTCTTGTACATGCGATTTCGTTTATAGGGCTTGCAAAACTGTTTAAACTTGATTTATTTACTTGTGAGGTAGGAAGTATAGCTAATATAGGTGGGGTAACTACAGCTCCTATGATTGCTGGAGTTCATAATCCTGTATTAATACCAGTGGGCGTATTGATGGGGCTTTTAGGAAATATTATAGGTACTTATTGTGCTCTTATAGTAACTCAAATATTACATATGCTAGCTTAATAAAAACGCAGTGTAAAATTAATAATTTAAATAAGAAAAGTCATTTCAATTTAAGCGTAAACTTTTATTGAAATGGCTTTTTTGCTTGACAAGATAATTCATTTTAATAGGATATTTTGACATATTTAGTGCATAATATTGTAAAATTTACCAAAATCGAGATATATTTAATTTATATATTGAATCGAACATCTGTATGATGTATAATAAATATACAGAACGAATGTTTGCAGAACGGGTGTTTTTTGAATTTATTTTAATAATTTATGAATATATATCAAAATATATAAATATATTTAAATATAAAGATTAAAAAGAATTTAAAGGAGTGTTGATAACTTATGATAATTCCATCAAGAAGAATACAAGATATAACATTAACAAATTTAAAAAATGGTGAAGTAACTTTAATTGAATTGGATGAAATATATAAGAAGATGGGATTTTTATTTGTTGTGAGTGAAGGGAAATTGAAGAAGATAAAAAAGGAGAACCATCATTAAAAATGAATGAAATAATAAATATTATAATTGTTTGTAAAACCTAACTTATGTAGAATATAAATACTTAAGTTAGGTTTTTTTGTGATAAAGTTTGTAAGTATTTAGTTTTATAAGAGAAGTGATGTTTTTTAATTAAAAATAAATAAGTTTAAACTTTAAACAGTGTTATATTATAATAAGAGGTGATATTATTATGAAAATAGTAACCTACAATATTCATAAAGGTATGGATTCAGATAATAGATTAACTCTAACTAAAATGGGAATATATTTAAAACAATTGGATAGTGATGTGATTTGTTTGCAAGAAGTATTATATCATCAATTTTTAACTTTAAAAGCTGTTTTAAATATGGAGGGTTCATTTGCTACAAATGTGAAAAAAGTAAATATGATATATGGAATTTGTACATTTACAAAATTTAAAATATTAAATAGTAATCATTTTTTTTTAACTAGCAAGAAGGAGCAACGGGGAGCACTTTGTATAACTACAAATGTATATGGAAAAATTATAAACATAATAAATACTCACTTGGGACTTGACAGACAAGAAAGAGTAAAGCAATTAGACGAAATAATAGACTATAGAAATAGATTAGTAGGGACAGTTGTTTTGTGCGGTGACTTCAATGAGAAAAATGTATCTTTAAGCATGTTCCATGATATGGCTATTTCATTAAATAAGTCTTATTTACCTACATTTGAAAAATCAAACTCTAGAATAGATTACATTTTTGTTAATAAAAATACTGAATTAAAAAAATATACAGTAGAAAAAATTTACCTATCAGACCATTATCCTGTGATAGGATACATTTAAATTTTAATATAAATCAAGTTAATTATTATAAAAGTAACGATTTTTTTATTAAGAAATAATAAAAAAATATAATGAAAAGATATCAAAAATAAAACCAATTATAAGACATAAATTTACAATAAAGTTACATTTGATTAAATTCCTTGTTTAAAAAAGGCTATTCAAATATAATCTAAAGTAGTTTTGAAATGGAAACTCTATCAGGTGAAATTGAGTTAGTGTTAAAATGAGGTGAAGTTATGAATAGAAGAGCAACAAGGGTTTCAAAATTAGGAAAAGAAAAAAAGCGAAATTTAATAATAGGATTGGCAATTTTAATTGTAGTAATAGGAGGATTTACTTATTTTTTTAACAACAAATTTCTGTATAATGGGAAAATCGCTAAAAATGTATACATAGAAGGAATAAATGTGTCTGATATGACTAAAGAAGAAGCATTAAAAGTTGTAACAAGTAAGTATACTCCAGAAGACTTGAATCTTACTTATGATGGAAAAGATTATAAAATATCTCCAAAGGATATTGATTTAAGATATAATACAGAAGAAGTTGTAAAAAATGCGTATGAGACTACAAAACAAGGTTCTTACTTTCAAAACTTAAAAAAATACATTAACATAAGAATAAATAAACTAACTCTAAAAATAGAGTCTGAATATGATGAAGCAAAACTTAGTTCTAAAGTATCTTCTATAGCAGATAGTATCAATATTAAGATGCAAAATGCTTCTATTAGTGTTGGAAGTGGAGGATTAAGTTATACAGATTCTGTTATAGGTAGAGAATTTGATTTAGCAGCAAATAAAGAATCTATATATAATATGATAAAAAATAAAGAACATAAGTCTTTGGAACTTAAAGTAAATCTTCAAAAACCAGATATAACAACTGAACAAGTAAAAACTGTGAATTCTGTTATAGGTCAATATTCAACTACTTATTCTCAAGCTGTAGAGGGTAGGTCATATAATGTAGGTTTATCAGCAAGAAAAACTAGTGATGTATTACTAATGCCAGGTGAAGAATTTTCATACAATAAACTTACAGGACCTAGTAATAAAGCAAATGGTTATAAAGATGCGCCAGTTATAGTCTATGGTAAGCTAGAACAAGCAGCAGGAGGGGGAGTTTGCCAGACATCTTCAACAGTTTATAATGCTGCTCTTCTTTCAGGGATGGAGATAACTCAAGTTACAAACCATTCATCTGCATCTACTTATGTGCCTAAAGGAAGAGATGCTACTGTGAGTGATGGGGGATTAAACTTAAAGTTTAAAAATCCATATAATCATCCTGTATATATTAAAAATTATGCAGGTGGAGGAAGCGTATCATCAGTAATCTATGGTAATTCTGGTGACAAACCGAATATATCTATAGAAGTAAAACAAACTGGGCAGAATAAGTATTCTACATATCGAATATTTAAAGATTCAAGTGGAAAGGTCATAAAAAAAGAACATATATCAAATAGTTCATATAAAGAATTAAAAAAATAAATAATTTTTTTAGAGTGATATTTATAATATAAAAACAAGGAAGTTTATGACTTCCTTGTTTTTATATTATAAAATTATCATTACTAGTTCTTGTTTTAATATTACAATCATTAATATATAGAAAATATTCCTATATATTGGTATAATTGTAAATAGATTTAGTTATATAAAATGTATGAGGAGGTGACATGGTTGAATTTTATAGGCAATAGATATGAGGTAGTAAATTCTGATGACGTTTTAGAAATTAACAAAATCTATAAAGCTAGAGATGTTTTTTACAGAAAAAATGTGCTCATAAAAGTCATAAAGCATAATAATTATATCTGTGAGGATTTTGTTTCAAACTTAATTGATGAAAGTACTGCTTTAGATGAGATAAATTCTCCTTATATACTAAAAATAATAGATGTTGGGATTCATTGTACAGAAGAAACAACATTGTATTATGTTGTAAGTGAAGACTTTAATGGTATCGGATTAGATGAATTAATTCTAGGTAATTATCTTCATTTAGAAGCAATTGTAAATATAATGATACAAGTTTTAAAAGCTTTAGAAATGATACATAGGAATAATTCATATCATGGTAGTTTAAAATCAAGTAGTATAATAGTAGATACAGAATATAATATTAAAATTTGTGATTTTGGAATTACAAAAGCAAATAATGGGGTTAATACAAGAAGCTATGGAAACAGAAGATATTTATGTCCACATCAACTATGTATAAATTATACTGATAAAGAGAGTGATTTTTTTGCAACAGGCCTTATTCTATTTGAGGCTATATTTAAAAAATTACCTTTTGGAGAATCAAATTCAGAAGAAAAAATGTTACAATCTATTGATAAAGGATTAGATTGGAATAGTATAAAAGCAATTAATGGAAATATAGAACTTATAAATGTTATAAAAAGGCTTCTTGGTAGGAATAATAAGTATACTAGAGCCAATGATATTATTGTTGATTTAAGCAAAGTAATGTATGAAAAAGCATATATAGAAGTTGAAGATGAGAAAGAAGAAGAACAGAAACAAAATAACATTGTACAGGTTAAAAAAGAAGATAAAATCAAAGTGAGAAAAAAATTACATAAAAAACTTGTTGTTGCTGGTCTAGCAATAGTCATGATTTCAATGATTATTATTAGTTCCATAATATAAAAATTATATATTAAATATTTTAAAAGAAGTGTATATGAATGATATACATATATATAGAAATTATAGTATAGTTTTAAATTATGAAAGGAAGTGGTTATTATGTTAGCAAAAAATAATGAGGTATTAAATATTTAGGAGCAAAGCATGAGTAAAATAACACTTATAGCAAGTAAAAAATGTTGGATTGAAGATATAGCAAAGAAATAACTTGAAGATATTTCAAATTTAGATGGAATTTTAAGAGTAGTAGGATTACATGATTTACATGCGGGTAAAATACCTGTGGGTTTAGCAGTTGAAACTAGAAATATTATTTATCCACATATAATTGGAAATGATATAGGCTGTGGAATTACTTTATTTAATTTTTATTGACATGAATATATAATTTATGGAATAATATTAGAAGCACTGATATAAGTGTCTAAATAAGAATAGAAAAGGAGAAGTGTTTTATGAAAAAAAATACTAACATTAATGAGTCCGGAGTTAAACTTCTTAATAAATAAGGAGTTTGGTATATAATAACTCCTTATTTATTAAGTTGTTCACAAAATAACTATTATCAAAGTAAATGATATGGTGATTTAAAAGATGATGGCTTATAAATAAAGGAGAAAAATAATGAATAGTAATACATTTGAAAGATTACAACTAAATGAAGTTAAAGAATTAATAAAAATACATTGTGTAAGTTCGCTAGGAAAAAATTTAATAGATAAATTAACTCCTAGTGGGAATATTGGAGTAGTAAGAAGGAAGTTAGCAGAAAATAAAGAAGCTAGAAAGATAATTGAAAATAGTAATCACATACCACTTGAAGGATTATTTAATGCAGGTTCTACAATAGATAAAATTGAAAAAGGAATGATAATAGAACCAGTTGAACTTATAAATATTGGAGATTTTTTAAGAGGTTGTAGGAAGATGAAAGCCTTTATGCTAGAAAAAGAATTTTATTCACCGACATTAAGTTCCTATGCTTTAAATATAACAGAATGTAAAAATATAGAAGATGAGATAAATTACTGTATAAAATCCAATAAAGTGGATTCTAATGCTAGTAAAGAATTAAAAAAAATAAGACGAAATATAGAAATTACAGAAGGAAAAATAAAAGATAGATTAAATAAATTTGTAACATCAACTGTAAATAAAAAGTATATACAAGAGTTTATAATAAGTAAAAGAAATGATAGATATGTAGTACCAATTAAATCTTCTTATAAAAATGAAGTTGATGGTACTATATTAGACACATCGTCAAAAGGAAATACTGTATTTATTGAACCTATAAGTGTTTCAAATTTAAGTACAGAATTGACTATGCTAAAAGCTGATGAAACTATTGAAGAATATAAAATATTATCTTATTTAACAGAACTTATATTTGATAAGATAAGTCAGATAAAATTAAATATAGAGATACTTTCTGAATATGATATGGTATTTGCAAAAGCCAAGTATAGCCAAAAAATAAAAGGAATTACTCCAAAAATAAATAATAATGGCTATATAAAAATAATTAAAGGTAAACATCCACTTCTAACAGGAGATGTAGTACCTTTAGATTTTGAAATAGGCCAAAACTATAGAAGTCTTATAATAACAGGACCTAATGCAGGAGGAAAAACTGTAACTCTTAAGACTGTTGGGCTGTTAACTTTAATGGTTCAATGTGGATTTGATATTTCTGCAAAAGAAGGCAGTGAATTTAGTGTATTTGAAAAAGTTTTTGTAGATATAGGTGATAATCAAAGCATTGAAAATGCCTTAAGTACTTTTTCATCACATATAAAAAATATTGCAGAGATTATGAGTTTATCAAATAATTCTACCCTTGTTCTATTTGATGAAATAGGAAGTGGAACTGAACCTAATGAAGGCTCAGGCTTAGCAATATCACTGTTAGAAGAATTTTATAAAATGGGATGTATAACAATAGCATCAACTCATTATGGAGAGATAAAGAAGTTTGCTAATTTACATCCAGAGTTTGAAAATGCTGGTATGATGTTTGATAAAGAAACTTTAGAACCCATGTATAAGTTGACTATAGGAAAATCTGAAGATAGTAATGCTCTTTTTATTTCCAAAAAAATGGGCATAAAAAATAGAGTATTAGATAGAGCTAAAGAGTATATAATTGATAGAAACTACAATTTAGATTTAGTTAAAAGGAGTAAACTACAATCTAATATTGAAGATAACAATAATTTAGAAGTGATTCCAAACTATACAGATTATAATGTAGGAGATAAAGTAAAATTACTAGATGAAGATGATTTTGGAGTTGTATATAAACCAATAGACAAGTTTAATAATGTAGAAGTATTGTTTAATAATAATTTTATTTCAGTAAACATAAAAAGGTTACAACTTAGTATAAAAGCATCAGAATTGTATCCAGAAGGATATGATTTGGATACATTGTTTACTAATTTTAAAGATAGAAAATTAGAAAAAGATATCCAGAGGGGTTCAAAAAAAGCTCTTAAAAAGATTCAGAAAGAAATTAGAGAGAATAGAAAACAAATATAAAAAACATAGAAGAAGCTATCTAAAGATAAAATTTTATTTTTAGATAGCTTCTTTATTAATATATCTTCATAAATCCAATGACCAATAGGATTAAACCACTTAACCAAGATAAATTTAAATTTACATTTTTAGCAAATACATTTCCTAGTAAATAACCAAATAATACTGCAATTACATTTGATATTAAAGAAAATAGAATAACTTGTATATAATTTACACCTACAAGACCACTACCAAATCCAATTGCTAATCCATCTAAACTTAGAGCAATAGCAAGTGTAAATGCTTCAGCAGATTTAAGCAATTTAGATTTACTTGTATCTAAAGTATCTGGTTCGATACTTACATTAAAATTTAATTTAAGGTCCAACATATTAAAGTTATAATCTTTTGAATGTATGGATTTTTTCTTAAAATAAGATTTAAAAAAGCTTTCAGTTAGTCGAGCGCTTCCTAATAAAAATAAGATAAAGAAACATATTAACATTGTTATATTTTGAGGTAAAAAATCTCTAACTATTGTACCTGCAAAAAGTGATATTGCCAAAATAGCTGAACAAACTACACTAATAATTATATTTGAATATAAAGGAACTTTAACTTTATTTACGCCATATCCAAAGCTTGTTACAAAGGCATCTATACAAAGAGAAGTCACTAATAAAATTGATTCAATCACAGTAGATTAACATCCTTTCTCTTAAATTTTGTACTTATATTAGTTATAGTATTGTAAAAATGGATAAATTGTTACAGATAAACCAATAGATTGTTGATAAAATTTCAACATCATACAACACCTAAATAACAAAAAAATCATATTATATAATAATATAAAACCAATCATAATAAAGCAGGTGAAAATAATGGAGCAACATAACAAGGTTGGGAATTTCGGTGATTTGTTGAAGATTTTATTAGAAGAAAAAGAAATATCAATGGGAGAATTGAGTAAAAAAAGTGGAATTGATAAATCTACTATTTCTCGTATAGCTAATAATAAACAAAAGCCAAATATAAATCATTTAGAAAAGATGGCAATACATTTAAATATTAATCTAGAAGAATTATTAAAAGCTTCAGGATATGAATTTAGAAATAATAATAATCAAATATTTAATACAGATAGTGATTTTAGTAATTTTGATGATGTTCTTGGATTTGCAAATTTAATCAATGATAATAATTTTAATGGAAATATTGAAAAAGAATTAAGTAAGTGTAAATTATATGTCCAAACGGATGAAGGTAAAAAGTTACTTTTTGATAATTTTAATAAAAAGATAGATTCTATTGAAAAGCAAGGACAATTTACAGACAGATTAAGAGAAATGTATGCTGACTTTTGCACAAATGGACTTACAATAAAGAAATATTTATTGATTGGAAGTATGCTACTTTATTTTGTTATATCGACAGATGTAATTCCAGATTTTGTATTTCCAATAGGGTTTATGGATGATTTAGTAGCATTAAATATAGTTACGAAATTACTTAAAAATGATAAGTAGTTTTAGAATCATATTTACTATGCAAGGAAATAAAAATATATATAAAATTTATTATTTTTTATAGGAAACAAATTGAAAGTAGAAGAAAAAGATTAAAAAATTTAATATATATTTTGTAACTATTTAAGTATATAAAATAAAATAATATCCAAACTAATACAAAATAGTAATAATTGTTTTGTACTGGAGGATATTTATGAATTGTAAATGGATATCTAAAATAGATGAGAGAAAAAAATGTCATAGAGAAGCAGATTCCTCTGGATATTGTATCTTTCATAAAGAAAATAAGTCTGATGAAGAGATACAACTAATGATGGATACTCTTTATAAAGAAAAGATAAGTGAATTTAATGGATTTGTGTTTGAAAATGAATTCAATGCTGAAGAAACATTAATTTATGATTATGACATATTAAATTTTTCTGAAGCTATATTTAAACAGAAAGCAAATTTTAAAAAGTATATTTTTAAAAAGAATGCTATTTTTGATTATACAGAATTTAAAAAACAGGTATTTTTTAATGGTTGTGTGTTCTTAGGAAATTGTGATTTTAATAAGACGAAATTTAACAAAGAGCATATAAATGATATTATATTCGAAAAAGTAAAATTTAAAGGGCCTGATTTAGTAGTTAATAAGGTAGAAAATTTTCCACGAATGGATGGAATAATTTTTAGTATGTGTACAAAATTTGTACTGAAAAATGTAGAGTATGAAAAAAGCGAGTATAAACATGGAAAAATAAATTATAGGATAGCTAGAAATCAAGCAACAAAAATTGGGGAATATGAGAGGATAGGCCCTTACTATTATAAGGAAAGAATTTATAGCAGTAAAATAATGAAACGCTCTGATTATCCCACATTCAGCGATTATTTAGTTGAAAAGTTTTTTGATCAAATGGCACGTTATACTACAGGATATGGAGAAAAACCCTGGAATATATTATTTATTATTATAGCTATAATAAGTATTTTTGCTTTATTATACCTATTTGTAGGTATAGAAACTTCAAATAGTACACTTATAGCTTTAAATATAAATAACATAGCTGATTATTCAGTAAGTGAAATTTTAAAAATGTATATAGACTTATGGTATTTTAGTATGGCTACATTTAGTACAGTAGGATATGGAGATATGGTTGCTACAGGTTTGGTTGGTAAAATTTTAGTAGGAATAGAAGTATTTTTTGGAGTTACAATAGGAGCGATTTGGGCATCTGTTATTATTAAGAGAATGTTAAAATAATATATGTGTAAATATGGATAGGTATTAATTACTAGATATAAATTGGACTAAATAGGGAAAATTTAAATATAAATATACTTAATAATCCAAGAAGGTGAAAAATTTGAAAAATGCAATAAAAAAAATTATAGCATTAGCCATGATTCTAGTTTTTATAATACCAAGTTGTTCATATGCAGATGAAAAATCTGTAGACAAATATTCAAAAACATCTATACTTATAGACCAAGAGACAGGTAGAGTTTTATATAGTAAAGAACCTGATATGAAGGTACCATTAGCTAGCTTAAGTAAGATGATGACTTTTTTACTTGCAATAGAAGCTATTGAAAATAAAGAAGTAAAAGAAACTGACAGAGTAAAAATAGACAAATCTATTGCATCAGTAAAAGGGTCAAGTTATAAACTTAAAGATGGTGAAGAAGTGCCACTTATAGAGCTTATGAGAGGTCTTATGATTGTATCAGGAAATGATGCGGCAATTGCTATAGCAAAACATATTTGTAAATCTAAGGAAGCATTTGTGGATAGAATGAATAAAAAAGCAAAAGAAATAGGAATGACTAATACGCATTTTCTAAATCCAAATGGTCTTCCGATATACGATTTAAGTAATCCCAAAAAACCAGCAAAAGAAAATATATCTACTGCAAAAGATATAGCTATTCTTGGAAAATACATGTTTGACCATTATGAAAAACAAGTAACAGCTATAACTGATATGGAGACATATACAAATTCAGATAGAAGTTTTGAAAAAAGCAATACAAATGCACTATTAAGAATTATACCAGAAGTAGATGGTATAAAAACTGGATACACTGGTAATGCTGGATATTGCTTATCATTTTCCATGGTTGTAAATAAAAATGATAAAAACGAGAAAAAACGTAGAGTAATAGGTGTTGTATTGGGCACTAATCATAAAAATAAAAGAACATCTGCTTCTTTAGCATTACTGAAATACGGGAAAGAAAATTTCGATATGAAAAAAGTAATTGATAAAGATAGTTTTATTGGTAAGAAATATATAAAAGGAATGAAAGAGTTAGAGGTTACATTAAAAGCAAAAGATGAACTTTATACAATATTAAAAGATGATGAAAATATAAAATCTGAAGTGAAGATTAAAAATATAGAGTATCCTGTTAAAAAAGGTGATACTATGGGTACTATAAAATACTATACTGATTCAGGAGAGTTACTTGGAAGTGTAGATATAGTAAGTAATAATAGTGTAAATAACATACCATTGAAAACAAAATTAAAAATGAAATTTGCAAATTAAATTCAAAAAAATGGTATAAAATACACAAAAAAATATAAAAATAGAAAATATGGAAAAAATATTGTTATTTTTTCACCTCTATGATATACTACTAGAGGTGAAAAAATAAAATAAATCACACACAGCATTGGGATCCTTAAAAGGTGCCTATTACATGGTTTTTTAGGGAGAAGATCAAGCTGGAGGTATAAAACCAGGAGGTAGAATAATGTCAGTAATATCAATGAAACAATTATTAGAAGCAGGTGTTCACTTTGGTCATCAAACGAGAAGATGGAACCCTAAAATGGCTAAGTATATATTCACAGAAAGAAATGGAATATATATAATAGACTTACAAAAAACAGTTAAAAAAGTTGAAGAAGCTTACAAGTTCACTAAAGAAGTAGCTGAAACAGGAAAGCCAATCTTATTTGTAGGAACTAAAAAACAAGCTCAAGATGCTATAAAAGATGAAGCTGAAAGATGTGGAATGTACTTTGTTAATGAAAGATGGTTAGGTGGAATGTTAACAAACCACAAAACTATAAAAACTAGAATAAATAAATTAAGAGAATTAGAAAAAATGGAAGAAGAAGGTGTATTTAATGTTCTTCCTAAAAAAGAAGTTATAAAATTAAGAGCTGAAAAAGAAAAACTAGAAAAATACTTAGGTGGAATAAAAGACATGCCTGAATTACCAGGTGCAATGTTCGTAGTTGACCCAAGAAAAGAAAACATAGCTATTCAAGAAGCTCATAGATTAGGTATACCAGTAGTTGGTATAGTTGATACTAACTGTGACCCAGAACAATTAGACTTTGCTATACCAGGAAATGATGACGCTATAAGAGCTGTAAAATTAATAACTGGTGCTATGGCAACAGCTGTAATTGAAGGTAGACAAGGTGCTGAAGAAGAAGTAGCTGAAGACCAAGAATAATAATTTGACAATTAAATGGTAAGGGTCGCCCTTACCATTTATAATATGGAATAGAATAAGTAGGAGGAAACTTAAAAAATGGCTAATATAACTGCTCAAATGGTAAAAGAGTTAAGAGAAAGTACAGGCGCAGGGATGATGGACTGCAAGAAAGCTTTACAAGAAGCTGAAGGAAATATGGAAAAAGCAGTAGATTTATTAAGAGAAAAAGGATTATCAAAAGCTGCTAAAAAAGCTGGTAGAGTTGCTGCTGAAGGTCTAGTTGCAATAGAAATGAACGATGATAATACAGTTGCTTCTATGGTAGAAGTTAACTCAGAAACAGATTTCGTTGCTAAAAACGAAGACTTCAAAGTATTCGTTAAAGATGCTGCTTGTATGGCATTAGCTACTGATAAAGAAGATATAGCCTCTCTATTAGGTGAAACTCATAAAGAGGGAATAACTTTACAAGAAGTTTTAAATAATAGAGTTGCAAAAATAGGTGAAAAATTAGACTTTAGAAGATTTGCTAAAGTTGTAACTAATGGACAAGTTGCTGGATACATTCATGGTGGTGGAAAAATAGGTGTTCTTGTTGAAATGGAAACAGAAGCTAGAGATGCTAAAGTTTTAGAATTAGGTAAAGATGTAGCTATGCAAGTTGCTGCTATGAATCCTAAGTATGTTTCAAGAGATGAAGTAGATGCTGAATACATAGCACATGAAACAGAAGTATTAACTCAACAAGCTTTAAATGAAGGAAAGCCAGCTAATATAGTTGAAAAAATGGTTAAAGGAAGATTAGAAAAAGAATTAAAAGAGGTTTGTTTATTAGAACAAACTTTCGTTAAAAATCCAGATATAACTGTTAAACAATTAGTTGCTGATGTTGCTAAAGCAGTAGGTTCTGATATAAAAGTTGTTAAAGTTGTGAGATTCGAAGTTGGTGAAGGTATACAAAAGAGAGAAGAAAACTTTGCAGAAGAAGTTGCTAAGCAACTTAAGTAATAACCAAAGAGAGAACACGCAAGTGTTCTCTTTTTTAAAAAATAGAAAAAATGGATATGAAGGATTGAAATAGGAGGTTTCTGATGGATAAACCAATGTACAAAAGGGTATTGTTGAAATTAAGTGGAGAAGCATTAGCAGGAGAAAGAGGTTTTGGTATAAATAATGATGTAGTTAATGATATTGCTATTGCTATTAAAAAAATACAAGAAATAGGTGTTGAAGTAGCTGTAGTAGTAGGTGGAGGAAACTTCTGGAGAGGTAGAACTAGTGAAGGAATGGACAGAACCACTGCTGACTATATAGGCATGTTAGCTACAGTTATGAATGCAATGGCACTACAGGATGCACTAGAAAATATAGATGTTGCTACAAGAGTTCAAACTGCTATAGACATGAGACAAATTGCAGAACCATATATAAGAAGAAGAGCAGTTAGACATTTAGAAAAGGAAAGAGTTGTTATATTTGGTGCAGGAACAGGAAACCCTTACTTTACAACTGATACAACTGCTGCTTTACGTGCTGCTGAAATGGAGGCAGAAGTTATCTTGTTAGCTAAAAATGTTGATGCAGTATATGACAAGGATCCAAAAGTACATGCAGATGCTAAGAAATTTACAGAATTAAGT
This sequence comes from Clostridioides sp. ZZV15-6383, assembly GCF_020657735.1. Taxonomy (NCBI): domain Bacteria; kingdom Bacillati; phylum Bacillota; class Clostridia; order Peptostreptococcales; family Peptostreptococcaceae; genus Clostridioides; species Clostridioides sp. ZZV15-6383. The sequence continues at coordinate 81,247 of NZ_JAGWCV010000002.1, forward strand.
CACATGGAAGTTATACAAAAAGAGTTAAAAGTAATGGACTCTACAGCTACATCTTTATGTATGGATAATAAAATTCCAATAAAGGTATTTGAGCTTACAACAGAGAATATAATAAGAGCAGTAAAAGGTGAAAATATAGGAACTACTGTAAAATAATGAAGAATGAAGGAGGAGTAAAATTATGAAACTAGAAATACATAAGCAATTAGAAGAGAAAATGAATGGGACAATTGATGCTTTAAAGTTCGAATTTGGAACTATAAGAGCTGGAAGAGCTAATGCACAAATGCTAGACAAAATAAGAGTTGATTATTATGGAACTCCAACTCCAATAAATCAAATTGGTGCTATATCTGTACCAGAGCCAAGAATATTAATGATATCTCCTTGGGATAAATCTGCTATGCATGAAATAGAAAAAGCTATAGCTAATTCAGATTTAGGATTAAATCCATCAAATGATGGTGAGGTTATAAGACTTTCTGTACCTGCTTTAACAGAAGAAAGAAGAAAAGAATTAGCTAAAAAAGCTAGCAAAGCTGCAGAAGATTTTAAAGTTAGAATAAGAAATGAAAGAAGAGACGCCAATGAGAAAATTAAAAAGATGGAAAAAGGCGGAGAATTAACTGAAGATGAATTAAAAAAAGCACAAGATGAAGTTCAAAAAATGACTGATAAATTTATAAAAGAAATAGATACATTATTATCTAAAAAAGAAAAGGATATAATGGAGGTATAATATTGAAAAAATATTATAACCTTTTAGGTCTTCATGTAGATGAGGTAAAACAATATTTTGATGAACAAGATGTCAATTATACCATAAAATCTATTGAAGGTAAAAAGGATAAGGATAAACTTGTAGTTCCTAGAGTTATAAAAATATCTGAGATAGGTGATAGTGTAGAAATAATAATCACATACTTTTCTGACTCCTTAATTTAAGGAGTCAGAACAATATTGGAGGCAAAATATGAATAACAACATTATATATGACATAGACTTAAATAACATACCTACTCATATTGCTATTATAATGGATGGAAATGGAAGATGGGCAAAATCTAGATTTCTTCCAAGAACTGCAGGACATAAGGCTGGAGTAGAAACTATAAGAGATATAGTAAAAGAATGCTCAAATTTAGGTGTTAAGCACTTGACATTATATGCATTTTCAACAGAAAATTGGAAGAGACCGAAACTCGAAGTTGACACACTTATGAACTTATTATCTACATACTTAAGAAATGAAATAGCTGAACTTCACCAAAACAATGTAAAAGTAACTGCTATAGGAGATATAAGTGCTTTACCAAAAACTTGTATAAGAGAATTAAACTCAGCTAAGGAAATGACAAAAGACAATACAGGAGTTAACTTAAATTTGGCATTGAACTATGGAAGTAGGGCAGATATAAAAAATGCTCTTATAGATATAGTAAAAAATTGTGAAAGTGGTAAAATAGATATAAACAATATTGATGAAGATATTATAAAAAACTATTTAAGCACAAAGTCTATACCAGATCCAGACTTAGTAATAAGAACAAGTGGTGAACAAAGATTGAGTAACTTTTTACTTTGGGAAGTTGCTTATTCTGAGTTTTACTTTACTGATATACATTGGCCTGATTTTAAAAAAGAAGAATTACAGAAGGCTATATACGTATATCAAAAAAGGGATAGAAGATTTGGAGGACTTAAGTAAGGAGATTATTTTATGCTTACAAGAATTATTGCTTCACTAGCTCTGGTTCCATTATTTCTATTTGTTGTATATGGAGGGATTCCTCTATATATAGCTGAGACGGCAATAGTTTATATTGCATTACATGAGTTTTATAAGGCATTTAAAATAAAAGATATACATCCAATATTCGTTATAGGATATTTATTTTCTATTTATTTAGCTGTAAAAAATATTTTTAACTTGCCATTGGAATATACTTATGCAGTGATTTTTATTTTATTTTTAGCAAGTATAATTTATATGTTGATGGGCAAAAACAATGTTATAGATGTTTCGATTACATTTTTAGGGATTTTTTATATAGGAGTATTTTTAGACTTTATAGTCATAACTATAAATGGATTTGAAAAAGGGAGTATATATGTATGGCTTATATTTGTGATATCTTTTATGACAGATATATTTGCATATTTTAGTGGTTATTTACTTGGAAAACACAAGTTAATTCCTAAAGTTAGTCCTAAAAAGACTATAGAAGGAGCTATTGGAGGAATAATAGGAAGTACACTTTGTTGTATTTTATTTGGATATTTATTTGGCATTAATTTGCTTCAATTGGCGATAATAGGAAGTATAGGAAGTGTAATAGCTCAGTTAGGAGATTTGTTTGCATCTTCTATAAAGAGATATGTAGGGATAAAGGATTATGGAAAGATAATACCTGGTCATGGGGGTATATTAGATAGATTCGATAGTGTTATATTAGTTGCACCTTTTGTATATAGTACTATTAAATTTTTTATTAGATAAAGATTGGTTGGTTTTAAAAAGGCGGTCTATAATTGCTAGTAATGAAAATAGCTATGTAACTTTTAAAAGCAGATAAATTCTGTAGTTATTAGTTACATGGCTATTTTCATTATTTAATCAAATTTTTTTTATACTTATGCAGAAACTCTTCTATATTTTTTGATTGTTCCCATATCTCAACTGCACGTACATCTAGCAAATAAAGTATGGAATCATTTATAAGTTCAACATATTCGCCATCTTCTGAACCAAGTGCATGTCTTTCAATTTTTAATCCTTTCTCTTCATAATATCTTTTTGTTTCTGTATATAATGATTCTCGCTTTTGTATATAGTCTTTTACTTCGGTATTTGGAAAGTTATATGAATCTACCAATGTTTCCCCCTTTATAAAAGTTTTCTCAATAGCGACCTCTTCATCCCAACAATGGATTTCTTCCCAAGTAAAAAATATCTCTGTTCCATCTGGTATGAATGAAAATCGAGTAATAATGTATAAATAGTTATTGAAATTTACCTCATAATATTCAGGAATATCTTCAAATTCCATGTAGTAATTTATATAATTAAAATTATTACTCTCTTTTTTTATAAAGGGTATTTTCTCAATGAATTTATATATTGATTGTTCATTTTTAAAAATTCCTATATCATGACTTTTTTCAAATTGATTAATTTTTAATAAATATAACATACTATCTCCTTTCATTTAATCATCTTCTTTAAGAGTATAGTTTTTGAATCTATTACTTTGACTTATTTTAACATATTTATATTTACTAAACTATAATTTTCATCTATTTATCTAAATAGATGAAAATTTTCCAAAATAGATAAAATATGATAAAATATATTTTGCGAGGTGATAACATGATTTCATATGCGCCATTATGGAAGCTATTAATTGATAGAAAAATAAAGAAAATGGAATTTGTAAGTATATCAGGTATAAGTATTTCTGTTTTAGGTAGATTAGGAAATGATAAATCTGTTTCTATGGATACAATGGAGAAGATATGTCTAGCACTAGACTGTAAAATAGAGGATGTTGTAGAAATAAAAAGAGATATCTAATAATACTAGAGCATTTTATAATATTTTAGAAAATACAGAAATAATGGATTGATTTTAACTTGTAGAATATCATATGAAATTTCTGTGAATAGTAAAAATAATTGTTTTAGTAGTGTTATAATGTCTTGGTAGGGTATATTTATTATTAGAAAGGATTATTATATGAAAAAAATATCAATTTTAGGTTCTACTGGTTCTATAGGTAAGCAAACTTTGGATGTGGTTAGAGAAAATAGAGATAAGTTTGAGATAGTTGCAATATCAGCTAATAGTAATGTTGAATTATTGTTAGAACAAATAGTAGAATTTAAACCTAAATATGTAACAGTTTTTGAGAAAAACAAAGCATTAAAATTAAAAGAAATGTTACCAAAAAATATAGAAATAGAAGTTTTAGCAGGTATGGAAGGATTAAAAGCAATATCATCACTTGATGAAGTTGATGTACTTTTAACTGCTGTAGTGGGTATGATAGGATTAGTTCCAACTCTTTGTGCAATAAAAAAGGGAATAGACATAGCATTAGCGAATAAAGAAACGTTAGTAACTGCTGGTGAGCTCGTAATGAGAGAGGCAGAAAAATATAATGTAAATATTCTTCCTGTTGATAGTGAACATAGTGCTATATTTCAATGTCTAAATGGAGAAAATAAAAAAAATATAGAAAAGATAATACTTACAGCATCTGGTGGTCCATTTAGAGGGAAGAAAAAGGATGAACTTGTAAATATAACTAAGAATGAAGCTTTGAAGCATCCAAACTGGAGTATGGGAAGAAAGATAAGTATTGATTCTTCAACACTTATGAATAAAGGTCTTGAAGTAATAGAAGCTAGATGGTTGTTTGGAGTAGAAGAAGAAAATATAGATGTAATAGTTCACCCACAAAGTATAATCCATTCAATGGTACAGTATGCAGATAGTTCAATAATTGCTCAATTAGGATGTCCAGATATGAGACTGCCAATACAATATGCTCTTACATATCCAGATAGAATGGAAAGTAGTTTTGAAAGAATGAATTTCTCAAAATTTAGTACTTTAACTTTTGAAGAACCAGATTTAGAAACTTTTCCATGTCTAAAATTGGCTTATGAATGTTTAAAAATGGGAGGAACTTATTCTTCTGTTCTAAATTCAGCAAATGAAGTTTTAGTAAGTGAATTTTTAGAGGATAAAATTGGTTTCTATGACATACCATATTACATAGAGAAGACTTTAGAAGTTCATAGTAGCATAAGTAAACCAACATTAGAGGAAATTTTGGAAACAGATAGATGGAGTAGAGCTTATGTTACAAATCTGATAAAGAAATAGGAAGGTGAATTTATGACTATAATAGCTGCATTAATACTATTTAGTATAATTGTATTAATACATGAGTTAGGACATTTTATATTTGCAAAAAGAAGTGGTATCAAAGTAAATGAATTTTCTATAGGTATGGGACCTAAGATATATAGTGTAAAAAAAGATACTGAGTATTCTATAAGAGCTCTACCAATTGGTGGATATGTCAGTATGGAAGGTGAAGATGAAGAACAAATAAGTCCAAATTCTTTCGGAAATAAATCTATATTACAAAGATTTAGTACTATTGTAGCAGGGCCAATATTTAATATAATATTAGCAGCAATACTTTTAGTACCAGTCTTTTTATATATAGGTTCTCCAACAACTAAACTAGGAAATATAATGCCAGATACTCCTGCACAAGCTGTAGGACTTCAAGTTGGGGATAAGATAAATAAAATTAATGGCAACTCTGTTAAGACTTGGGATGAAGTTGCAAATATAATAAATACTTCTTCTGGTGGAGAATTGAAACTTAGTATAACTAGAGATGGAAGTGATAAAGTTATAAGTGTAACACCTAAAAATAACAATGGAAAGTATGAAATAGGGATTCAACCACAAAGAGAAAAAGACTTTTTTGGTTCAATAGTAAATGCGTGTAAAACTACTGTAGATATGACAAAACAAATGTTAACTTTCTTAGGCCAAATGATTACAGGTCGTGTTCCAGGAGGAATTGGTAATGCTGTTGCAGGACCAGTAGGTGTTATTGGTATGGTGTCAGATGCAGCTCGTACAGGTGTTATAAATGTAGTGTATTTAGCAGCTGTCATAAGCTTAAATTTAGGTATAGTAAACCTATTGCCAATACCAGCACTTGATGGATGGAGAATACTTATGTTATTATTAGAAGCTGTTAGAGGTGGTAAAAAACTCGATCCAAATAAAGAAGGTATGATAAATGTTGTTGGTTTTGGAGCCTTAATGTTATTTATGCTTTTTATCACATATAAAGATATACTAAGATTATTTCAGTAATTTAGTTTTTTAGAGAGTTTAAGAAAAGGGGCTATGTAGTTTTAAATAAGAATAAATTAATTTTATGTATGAAATTTGTTCTTATTTAACTATATAGCTTTTTAATTTATAATATACATGTAGGTTATAGTGTTTTAATATTTAAAGAGATTTAATATAAAATAATATATAGAGGTGGAATATGAGTTACGAGAGAAGAAAGACTAAAGAAGTAAGTGTGGGAAATGTAAAAATAGGAGGAGAAAACCCTATAAGTATACAATCTATGACGAACACTGATACAAGAGATGCAGATGCTACAATAGCTCAAATAAAAAGGCTAGAGGAAGCTGGTTGTGATATAGTTAGGGTTGCTGTTCCTGATATTAAAGCCGCTAAAAATATAGGAAAGATAAAGTCTAGTGTCAATATACCAATTATTGCTGATATACATTTTGACTATAAATTAGCTCTTGAAGCTATAGAACAAGGTGTGGATGGTATTAGGATAAATCCGGGTAATATTGGAAATATAGAAAGAGTTAAGGCTGTAGTTGAGAAATGTAAAGAAAGAAATTTAAAAATTAGGATAGGAGTTAATGGTGGCTCTTTAGAAAAAGAACTTTTGAAAAAGTATGGTTCTGCAACTCCTGAAGCATTAGTTGAAAGTGCAATGGGACATATTAAAATTCTTGAAGATTTAGATTTTCATAATATAGTTATATCTCTAAAATCATCTGATATTTATAAAACTGTTGATGCATATGAATTAATATCGAAAAAAGTTGATTATCCTCTTCATGTTGGGATTACGGAATCTGGAAGTATCCATAAAGGTACAATAAAATCTTCTATAGGAGTAGGGGCGCTTCTTCTTAAAGGAATTGGAGATACTGTTAGAATATCTTTAACAGGTGACCCTGTTGAAGAGGTTGTTGTTGGCAAACAAATTTTAAGAAGTTTGGGTCTTTTGAATGATGAGATTAAGGTTATATCATGTCCTACATGTGGTAGATGTAATATAGATTTAATTAGTGTCGTAAATGAGGTTGAAGAAAAGATTGGTAGTATGGAAAAAGATATTACTGTTGCAATCATGGGGTGTGCTGTAAATGGACCTGGTGAGGCGAGAGAAGCTGATATAGGTATTGCTGGTGGTAAAGGTGAAGGGCTTTTATTTAAAAAAGGTGAAATAGTGAGAATGATTGATGGTGACAAGTTAGTTGATGAGTTAATAGAAGAGATTGAGAAGTTGTAGTATACAATCAAGAGATATTAATTGGCTAGATTTTTAGATACTTTTAGAATAGTTTTGCCTATAAGTATTTAATTATCTGGTCATTTTTAATTTAATAAATTTTAATAAATACAAAAAATTTATATTCTAGTTTAATTTCATATACATGACTTAAACTCTATTTTAAATTTATGAAAATAAAATAATATTTAGTATAATGAAAAAGTACAGTTATAGTATTGAAACTTGATTGTTATTATGATAGTATATAGTTACTAGAATTATTGGAAGATTATGTTAATGTAAATGTTAATATTTTTTGAAAATTATTTTAGTACAAATTAATAAAAGAAAGGGTGAAGAAGTATGAAATATAAAAAAATATCTAGTTTACCTCTTTTAGTTGTTGTGTTATTGGTTACTGGAACGACTACAACATTTTCTCTTGATACAACCAATTCAGAAAGAACAAGTGTATACTTAGCAAACACAGAAAGCACTACCACACATAAAGTCTTAGATACTTCAAATAGCAAAGGTATTGTTTATAATGAAAATATTCCACTATTTATAAATAATAGCAAAGTGCAGTATGATGATACTACTTATCATTGGCCTAGCAATGTTATAAATTTGACAAATGTCAGTAAAAAGGCAATTATGGACTATGAAATTACATGTTTAGCGTATGATAAAAATGGAAAACCACTTGAGTTATATTGGGATGCTCGAAATGTAGCAACAAATGGAGAAGTAGGAAGCGTTGGATTTAGTCCAGATGGTGTAGACTATGGAATTGTAGCAGGTATATCTCCTGTATCTCCGAAATCATATTCACATGTTTATAGAAAAATGCAACAACAACCACCAAAGGATATAATAAGTATGTTTGAAAAACAACAAGGTAAGGCATGGGTAGAAAGATGGTTGAAAGAATGGCAGCAAATGGAGAAAGAATATGCAAAGAAAAATGCAATAGCCCCAGGTAAGAATCAAAATGATGCTTCTCTATTGTTTGACAAATGGAAACAACCCACTGGTCAGCACGATGTAAAGTATATCATATCATGTGTAAAACAAGTAACATTTAGTGATGGTAGTGTGTGGAAAAATTCAGCATATGAGAATTGGTTGAAAAATTTTCAAGGTAAATCAGTGGCTACTAGTGTATTAGAAAATTATTATAAGTAATATTTAATTATAGTAAATTAATTATGCATTTAGCTAGTTATTAAGATAGTTAAATCCTTACTAATTTAGTTGAAAATGTCAATCTTATATTGTAATGGAATGGCTTATATTATAAGATTATAGTCATATATCAAGTTTTGATATATGCTTTTTTTTTAAAGAATATGCTTTCTGTAAATTTTAGATTTTTTGTACGTAATGTAATTCTATGTATCCATTTTTAGATTTGAGTACAAACAGTGAAATAAATATAATAGTTTTATGTTTCAAAATTTTACTTAAAATATTTATTAAAGACAATGAAAATGTGCATAACATAATAGTTAGAAATGAGTGTGTTATATAGTTGATATATGAAGGATTAGCGTTATTTAATTTTAGTATTTAAGAATACTTTGTTAAGAGTAGATAAAACTAAAAGGGTTTTCTAGAAAATAAAATCCATCTAATTATATTTACTTACCAAGACCATTACTTGATGTAAGCAGTTTTCTACTACATTCTCTCCATACTCTAGTATAAAATCATCCAATTGTGTATCTATAAAATTGCAATAATCATACGAACTACCAATATAAGCAGTTAGTATATGTGTACATCTATCCATTTTATCTTTAAACATATATCACTTATCCCCCTAAAAAACTTACATAAAAAACAAAAAGAAAACATCTTTTTGGCAACTGGCTAACATAACTTATAAGAATCTTATAAGCCTTAGTCCCTATAGCTTTGCGTCACTAAATTTCTCTAGTTTTGCCTATTTAGTTTTATTCTACGCTTATATAATACAATAGAATGAATTATTATTCAACATGCTTGTTTAAATATTAAATAAATTTAGGGGCATGGACTTTATCTTACGTCCCAAATATATATATTCAAATTATATGTAATTGATAGGAATTAAAACTTATTTAAACGAAGAAACAGCTGATTTAGAACCAGCTGTCTGTGAATGTAGCCTTGAATTGTATCACTTAATTATATGGATATAATTCGTAATAAGTCAGTAATAAATCAACCATTTTACCATAACTCTGAGTACCTTCAACAATACCATTAGCTTTTAAATAAGAATCGTTAAACTCATTAGAAATTTTATCAATTTTACCTTCATATTTTTTCCAAAATTCACTTTCGTTTTTTAAATCTCTACGAACAGAATCTGAAATACCAGCAGAAATTTCAACGTAGGCATCATAATCAACCTTGCTTAATGCAGAAGCTGTATAGTTTAAAGCTAAAATATAGCCAGAATAGTTAAAATCAATATCAGCATGTTTTATAGAAGTAATATACGCTATAAAATTAGCCTCATCTTCACTGGCAAATCCTCTCTGATGTGCCATTTCATGTTCAACTGTACAAGGAATATATAAGTCAGGTATTGCAATATTTACATTTGCCTCACCCGTAAAGGGAAAATATATGCCAGTTATTCCTGTATAACACATAAGATTTGATGAAATAACGTACTTAGCTTTAGAATAACTGCCACTAACACTAGGTAATATGTCCAAAATATTATCATATCCTAGTTGAGCTCTATTTATGATACTTTTATAATCTGTATTAGATTTTACAACTCCGTCTTTGTCTTGTAATGTGTGTCTTCTAGCTTCATTTGCCTTAGCTACAAGAAATTTATATAATTTAGTAAGCTCTTTAACACTATGTTGCTTTGATTTGATAGAAGTACTGTTTTCCAAATTATATTTATTTATAAGTGTGGTTTCAAGTGGAATCCTGTTATAGTTTATTCCCCAAAGTACTACAAAAAGAAAGTATACTATTGATACAATGGATAATATATTTAAAATGGAATTCTTTAAAAATGCCTTTAAATTTTTTTTCTTATTAAAAACTGTAAATACAGTAGAACATAAAAATAAAAAGACAGAGATAACGATTATGTATATTGTAATTTCATATAGAGAAAATGGAAAAATTCCTGAAATTTTACTAAGTACTTGTACAATTACTTTATTTATAACTTGAGAGTAATATTTTTCAACAATATTTGGAATTTTGCTTGCTATAAAATTTAAAAGCAAAGCAATTGGAAAAAGAATTAAAGAAAAATATTTTGTCTTTTTGCTCATATTTCACCTCACAGATATTAGTTTGTATAAATCTATTATATATTAATTGAAGATAGATTGTAAAATAAGTATAGATATATGTATTTATAACTTTATACTAAATAAATGATAAGTTATAATATATTAATATGAATAAACAGTTTATATACAACTAATAATAAGAAAGATATTAATTATGTAAGGAGTAGATAAAAATATGGTAATAAAACTTACTAAAGATGATTTTAATTTTAGATTTAAACAATATGAAGGCATGTTTTTTCATGCTGAAGTAAATGAAGGAGATGAGTCAATTAGATACAAAATAACTAAGGATAAAGATGGTACAGAGTTAAAAGAATTTGGAAGTACACATATAAAAGATAATATGATATATGTACCTCAAATAGAAGCATACATAGATTTAAACAGTATAAAATAAAACTTGTAAAGTTTTAAGTAAAAATAAAGATTGTGTTTAAGGGGGAAGCGATATGAGTAGCCTATAGATATAATAATAAGACCTATAAGAAGAGAAGATGCACAAGCTGTTAATGAAATTAGAAGAGTATACAGTGTTATGAGAAATACTTTGGCATTAATGAGTGACAGAGTGGATAAAACTGAGGCTATGTTAGATTCCTTGGGAGAAAATGATTATATGTTTGTGGCTGAAACTAATAATAATGGAGAAAAAGATATAATAGGTTTTGCTGGGTTACATGTAAATTCTTCTCCAAGATTGAGACATAGTGCAGAAATAGGAATAACTGTTGCTGAGAATTATCATGGAAGAGGAGTTGGGAAAAAACTTATAAAACAACTTCTAGACATAGCAGACAATTGGATTATGTTAGCTAGAGTCGGATTAGAAGTAATTGTAGACAATGAAAAGGGATTAAATTTATACAAAAAGTTAGGTTTTGAAATAGAGGGTATTAAAAAATATGCTGTAATCAGAGATGGCAAATTTGAAGATGTTTATATTATGGGGAGATATAATAAAAATTTAATTTAAAACAGTAATAGAGAAGTAGAATAGAGTGTCTTTAATAAATAGTTTTCATTAAAGATACTCTATTCTACTTCTCTATGATATTAAAAAACTTATTTTTAAATGTTTACAAAAACATTCTATATACAAATAAAATTATCAGCAATATCAAAGCTATTTTAAAAGCTAGGCTGGCAACAGTTTTGATAATTTTTACAGAAATACCTATAGCAACTATAGCAAATACTATTTTAAAGAGTAAATCTATATCCATATTTAAGCCTCCTATTCTATAATACATATAGATATTATTGACAAATATCTAGGAAAAAATTCCATCAATATACTACAATAAAATGTTTATATTTGTAATTTATTGAATATGTTATTATATAATACATAAAATAATAAATCAAGACAACAATAAAATACTTATAAAAGGTATAGATATAACTGAAAATAGTGTTGTAAAAAACACACATTGTGAAGCAAGTGTTATATTAGAATCATACTGATTAGCCATTATAGCAGTATTTGCAGCAGCAGGCATAGAAGAAATTACTACTGGTATAGCTAAAATCATCTTATCATTCACCCATCCTTTTAGAATAAAATATACAATAACAGGAAGTACCAATAATCTTATAAAGGTAACTACATATAATTTTTTGTTGACAAAACAATCGAGAGCTGAAGAGTTAGCAAGTAAACTTCCAATGATAATCATTGATATTGGTGTAGTTATGTTTCCTAACATCTTAAGTGGCTCATTTATAAATTGAGGTAATCTAAGTCCTGTAACAAATAAAAAAAGTCCAATAATAATAGCTATTGTAGCAGGGCTTATAAGTGATTTTATTGAAAAACCATTATCTGTACTACCTTTAGATAAAAGGTAAATCCCTAAAGTAAAAGAAAATAAGTTAAAAGGTAAATTGAATATTGCAGTATAGAATATCGCTTCATGCCCCAGAACTGCTTCAATTACGGGATATCCCATAAAAGCAACATTTGAAAAAACAACTATATACTGATATATCCCCAAATCTTTTTTATTATTACACTTTAAAATGTATTTTAATAAAAATGCAATTATAATTGAAACTATATACATAATCAAAGATGTAAATAATAACAATAGTATTTTTTGTATCATTTTATTATCAAAGTTAATTTGCATGGAACTAATTATCATTGATGGCAAAAAAACTGTCATTGTTAAAGTTGAAAGTTTAGATGTGCAGTGGTCATCTAATAAGTTGAATTTTCTGATAAAAAATCCGACTAAAATAATTACAAATAAAACTGCAACTTGAATAAAAATATTGCTGAAATTCATAAAATGTCCTCCCCCCTATATATACATTATATACCAATTGAATAATAAAATCTAATGATTATAAAATTTAAAATTTAATGTTACAATATAGTGACAAAAGGTAAAAATTCAATATTATAGCATTAATTATAGATTATAATGTATAATAATGTTTGAGAGAATATATTTTATAAAATGGGTAGGTAGTGAATAATGAAAAATACAAAATTTTCTATAAAAAAAATAAAAAATATATCTAATGACCCGAAAGTCATACATACTAAGGGAGCTATTCTTGAAAAGATGGGTAAGACAGAAAGTGCAATAGAATTATATAAGAGTGCGGCATTAGATAATTATGTAAAATCCCAATATACTTTGGGAAATATATATGAAAGTAAAAAACAATTTAAAGAAGCAGAAAAGTGGTATTCAATGGCATATAAAAGTGGAAGTGAGGATGCTGCTTTTGATTTAGGTAATATGTATTATAGATTAGATGGTTATGAGTATGCTATATATTGGTATGAAAAGATAGCAAATTTAGGGTATTTACAAGCACAAAACAATTTAGGTGTATGCCATTTTAAAATGAAAGATTTTATAAGATGTGAAAAATGGTTAAAAGCAGCAGCTGACAATAATTTAGGGAAAGCTTGTTTTAATTTAGGAGTATTATATACTTTTTTGGAGAAAGATGATGAAGCATATGAGTATTATAAAAAAGGTTCTGTGCTTTTAGATGATGATGCAAAATATAATTTAGCAATATTAAATGGAAAAAAGAAAGATAATAAATCAACAGTAAGTTTATATAAACAATTGTACAAGTCAGGTCATACGAAAGGTTGCTTTAACTTAGGTATGATTATGGAAATAAATGATAATTTAGAAGAAGCAGAAAAGTATTATAAAAAGAGTGCCGATAGAGATGATGTGAAGTCTGAGTATAGGCTTGCATACGTATATGATAGAAAAGAAGAATTAGGAGATGCAATCTATTATTATGAGAAAGCAATAGAAAAAAATCATACACTTTCTAAGTATAGACTTGCTAATTTATATAATAGGGAAAATGAGATAGAAAAAGCAAAAACTTATTATAAAATGGCTGCAGAAGATGATATAACAGAGGCAAAAAACAATCTAGCAGGCATATATTTTGAAGAAAAAGATTATGAAAATGCTATTAAATATTATGAAGATGCCATAGCTGTTGGATGTAAAAGTTCTCTTGAAAATCTTGGGGACTTATATTATCAGAATCAAGATATAGAAAAAGCAATTTCGTATTATTCAAGAATTCCAAATAATGTATCTTGTCAAATTAAATTAGGAAATATTTATGAAGATTTAAATAATATCGAGGAAGCTATAAGTTGGTATAAGAAAGCATCTGAAAATGGAGATACTAGGTCTAGTTATAGACTGGGGTGTATATATGAGAATTTAGGAAATACAAAAAATGCTAGAAAGTATTTTGAAATGGCAAGTAGCAAAAGTCATATGAATGCTCGTATACATCTAGGTAGAATTTATTTTAGAGAAGGAAAATTGGAAGAGTCTAAAATGATGTTTGATACACCTGCTAATGAGAATAATGTGTATGCTCAACACATGGTAGGATTAATTTATGACATGTTCTATAAAGATTATGTAAATTCTAAATTTTGGTATGAAAAGGCTAGAGCACAAGGTTGTGTTGAATCTATATATAATTTAGGACAAATTTATTTAAAATTAAATGATGATGCAGAAGCCGAGAAATATTATAAGGAAGGTATTAAATATGGAAGTAAGAAGTGTGAGTATATGCTTGCAGGTCTTTATTACAAAAAGAGTCTAGACATGTATACTTCTTTAGCCAATGAAGAATACGATAATTGTGAAGAGATAGTAGAAGGATTTCCTAATTTAAATATAGACTTCGATGAAGTATTAATTCCTCCATTTAAATTGCAAGAAGAGGTAGTAGATGAAGAAGAGTATGTACCAATTTATATACTAAATATAAAAGAAAGTTTAGATTCAATGTTAGAAGGACTTGAAACTGAAATGATTATAGATGAAGAACATGATAATTAAAAAAGCATTATAAGATTATATAGATTTAAATATAAAAAAGCCATTAGAATAAATGAAAATCAATTAATTCTAATGGCTTTTTTATTAATATTTTATAATAGCTTGTTTCTTGACATGAAAAATGTAATCACTATACATATTATAGAAGTAATAAGAAGTATTATCCAAAATCCATTTGGGTTATTGGAAAATGGCATGTTAACAACGTTCATACCAAAGAATCCTGATATTATTGTAGGTATTGAGAAAATTAGTGTAACTACTGTCAAAATTTGCATAACATTATTTTGATTATTACTTATAATTGCGCTGAAAGCATCCATAATTCTACTCAATATATCTCCATATATTTTGGCCATATCAAGAGCCTGTCTATTTTCGACTATAACATCTTCTAATAGGTCTTCATCATCTGGATATTTCTTTATACCAGCAGTTCTAACCATTTTGTTTAAAACAAGTTCATTAGATTTTAGTGAAGTAGAGAAGTATACCAAAGACTTTTCTAATTCCAATAATTGAACTAATTCTTTGTTTTTCATTGATTTGTAAATTTCTCGCTCTATTATGATTGTCATTTTATTTATTTTTCTTAAGTAATGCAAGTAATAAGCTGCATTTTTGTGAAGAATTTGAAGTAAAAAGCGAGTCTTTTTAAATGTAAAAAAATCTTTAATATGACCAACTATAAAGTCATTTAAAATTTTAGTTTGTGCATTGCAAACTGTTACAATAGCTTCTTTAGTTAGTATAATACCCAAAGGTATTGTAGTATAATGAGAAGAATTAGAGTCACTTTCGTCTACTGGTATATCTATAAGTATAAGAGTATGATTGTCTTCAACATCTATTCTTGAGCGCTCTTCTTCATCTAGTGCAGATTCTATGCTTTCTACATCTATATTTAATAAATTAGAAATTTCGTTGATTTCACTATGATTAGGTTCAACAAGATTTATCCAACAGCCATCTTCAAAAAAACTAAGTTTCTCTAATTTTGAATCTATAGTTTTGTAGTATCTTATCATGGCAACACATCCTTTATTCAGTTTTATATAAATCTCATCATTTAATAGTATCTATTAATTAACTAATTTATATAACTGAATATATGTATTAGTTTTGATTTTAGATATTATTAAGTGATGAAAATGTAAAAAATTCTCTCCGCAACGGACTAGTATCCATTGCCCATCACTCTCCTTGTTTATTATTTTATATACCTATTTACGAAATGCATATTTTAAGCACTCTTTAATATAATACCTTTTCCAAGTATATAAATCAAGTTTTGATTTGATTGAATAATATTTTTGCCATAATTTACATGCAAAACATAGCAGTTATATTTAATTTAAATAAAGAATATATATATTCTGAGTGAAAATATTAAATATATTAAAAAAATAAATGTGTATCTATATATTTACTTGTTTACAATAATATATTTAATAAAAGGAATTTTATTTTCGAAAATAAATTTTATTTATAATTTATAACGAGAATAAAAGTCTTATAAATATAAGAGAATGAGAGGTTAATCAGAGATATGAGTGAATTTAAAGAAATTATGGCAGAAGAGATTAAAAACAATCCATTTGGATTGATAGGTAAAGATTGGACACTTATAACAGCAGAAAATGAAGGAAAAGTAAATACAATGACTGCTAGCTGGGGTGGTCTTGGGGTTATGTGGGGAAAAGATGTTGTTTTTGTAGTAATAAGACCACAACGTTATACTAAGGAATTTATAGATAATACAGATAAATTTTCTCTCACTTTTTTTGATGAAGATTTCCGTAAAGAGCTTTCATACTGTGGGAAAGTATCTGGTAGAGAAGAAGATAAGATATCACAGATTGGATTTAATATAGAGCACTTAAATAATACACCTTACTTTAAAGAAGCTAATATGGCAATTATATGCAAAAAAATGTATAGCCAGAAACTGGAACCTCAATGCTTTATTGCTGAGGGTATAGATGGAAGATGGTATCCACAAAAAGATTACCACACTTTATATATAGCTGAAATAACTAATGTACTTGTAAAAGAAGATTAGATATAAGACCAATATTACATTTTATTGAATAAAACATCTATAAAAAGAGATTAACACAAAAAAGCTAAGGAAGTAAATATGTTAATAAGGATTAATCAATAACATATTTAAATTCCTTAGCTTGATAAAATTTTAGTTTATATTTCTTTAAATTATAATTCAGAAATTAATTCATTGATAACATCTTCAACAGTGCTTAATTTATCAATCTTATAGGCGTCATTTCCACAAAATAAAAGTGAATTTTCAACATCACCTTTAACTGCATTGATTAGAGCTTGAGAAATACAGTAAGGTGTCTTTTTTGGATTGCAAGGAATCAAACAATTATAGCATTTCTTTATTTCTGGACGATTTATCTTAACTTCTTCTATAAATTTGTTTCTTATAGCACGTCCAGGAAGACCTACAGGGCTTTTAACTATATGGACATCTTCTTCACTGGCATTTATGTATGCCATTTTAAAGTTCTCATGTGCATCACATTCATAAGTAGCAACAAATCTTGTACCAACTTGTACACCACTTGCTCCCATGTCTATATACTTCTTAACATCACTACTAGAAGTTATACCACCAGCAGCAACAACTGGAATGTTTCTGCCAAATTTTTCTCCATAAGTATTTGCAACTTTTAAAATTTCAACAAATTCCTTATCATAGTCTATAGAATCTATGTTATCAAGTTCCTCATTAGAGTATCCAAGGTGACCACCAGCTTTTGGACCTTCGACAACTATTAAGTCAGCAGTAGTTTTCTCTTTTCTATCCCACATTTTTAAAATTACACTAGCAGCTTTTGCAGTTGAAACTATAGGTGCTATTTTCACATTACTTCCTTTTACCAATGATGGTAACTTGTTAGGCAATCCAGCTCCAGATATTATAAGGTCTACACCAGCCTTAACAGCTTCTTTTACATATGTTTCGTATTCTTTCATAGCTACCATAAAATTAATACCAATAATACCACCATTTGAGATTTCTTTAGCTTTGGAAATATGTTTTTTTATAGCTCTTAAATTTGCATTTATAGTGTTAGTTTCAAAATCTTCCTCGTCATATCCAATTTGAACACCAGAAATCACACCAATACCACCAAGCTTAGCAACTGCACCAGCTAGTGATGATCTAGATATACCAACGCCCATTCCACCTTGAATTATAGGAACTTTTGCAACTAAATCTCTAATTATTAACTCTTTTATGATAATCCCTCCTCAATGTAAACATGTTTAAAGAACTAGATTATAATACTTAATATTATTACCTAGTCCTAATTATTATACTACAAATTATAATAAAAGAGTAGTTATATTTTATTATATGAGACGATAATTATATGATATTTAAAACGGCTCCATTAGAATCACAACATAACTCTTTTATTTCCCAATCAGATTTTAATTTTGATAGATAAGCTTTCATATTATCTATAAAATTATCATCATTTTCTTTTATTAAAGACATTATAGTAGGTCCAGCTCCACTTAAAAATACTCCAATACTATTTAATTGCTCAGATTTTTTAACAATATCACTGTAATTTTCAATTAAAGTTCCTCTATAATCTTGGTGCAATTTATCTTGACAAGCTACTTTAAGAAGGTCAAAGTTTTTGTTCAGTAGAGCAGATACCAGTAAAGCAACTCTGCTGACATTGAATACACCATTAGAATATGGTATTTCCTTTGGTAAAACACCTCTAGCTTTTTCAGTTGATAGTTTAAAATTAGGTATCATTGCACAAAATTTAAGTTCATTAGGAATTTCTATAATATCGTAGTGTATATTTTCATTATCAGTAACAGATACAATCATATTTCCTAAAATAGCAGGAGCAACATTATCTGGATGACCTTCTATTTCTGAAGCTATATTTAGTAATTGACATTTATCTAAATTAGCATCTGATAGAGCATTTGCAGCTATAACACCAGCCACTATACAAGATGCACTACTGCCAAGACCTCTACAAATAGGTATTTCACTTTGAAATTTTATTTTGATACCAGTAGGTATTTTGTCTGGTTTAACTCTATCAAAAAAGTACTTCATAGATGTATAAACTAAATTATTTTCAGTTTTGTAATCATCTTCACAGCCTTCTATTTCAAGACCTCTTTCAATTTCTTCAACATAAAATTTATTGTATATATTTAATGCAATTCCAAGACAATCAAATCCTGGACCTATATTAGCACTTGTTGCAGGAACTATAATCTCTAACATAATAATCACCTATACCTTTAAGAATTTTTTTATAGCTAGTTTTAATTCATCTTTTTCACAAATATCTTTATGTAGTATTTCTGCATTTTTAAGATTTTTAATAGGTTTTGGTATATCTATTTTAGAAATACTTGATAATCTATCAATTATAGCAAAGTCATCAAGGTTTTCAAAATTACAATCTATAGACTTTAGAACATCTTCAGAAAACTTGAATGGACTTGCAGTACTTACAATAACAGTTTTTGTGTTATCACAAGTTTCTTTTTTATATTTTTCATAACAATTGTATGCAACAGCAGTATGAGTATCTATTAAATAATTATAATTTTTAAATACATTATTTATTGTGTTTTTAACTTCTTCTTCATTTGAATATTCTCCATAGAATGAAACTAAATTTTTTTCCATATCCTCATTTATTTTGTAAACGCCCTTATCATTAAGGTCTGATAGTAGTCTGTTTACAATAGCAGTATTTCTATTTGATATTTCAAACAGTAATCGTTCTAAATTACTAGAGATTAATATATCCATAGAAGGAGAAGTTGTTAGTTTCAATGTTCTATTTTTATCATATACACCAGTTTTAAAAAAATCATAAAGAACATTGTTATCATTTGATGCACATATCAATTTGTTTATTGGAAGACCCATTTTTTTAGCATAATATCCAGCTAGAATATTACCAAAATTACCAGTTGGGACAACAAAATTTATTTCATCATTTAACTGTATCTCACCATTATCAACTAATTTCATATATGAATAAAAATAGTATGCAACTTGTGGAAGAAGTCTTCCTATATTAATTGAATTTGCAGAAGATAATATATAATTATTATCCAATAATTTTTGATTAAATTCTTTATCAGAGAAAATTTTCTTTACACCAGATTGTGCATCATCAAAATTTCCTTTTATACCAACTACATATGTATTTTTTCCAGTTTGAGTTTTCATTTGAAGTTTTTGTACTGGACTTACACCATCTTCTGGGAAGAATACAATTATCTTTATTTTATCTATATCTTTAAACCCCTCAAGTGCAGCCTTTCCTGTATCTCCAGATGTAGCAGTAAGAATCACAACATCTTTATCTAAATTATCTTTCTTGATAGATGTTTTAAGAAGATGAGGCATTATAGTAAGTGCCATATCTTTAAACGCTAAAGTTGGTCCATGGTATAATTCTAGAAAATAAGTATCATCTACCTTATTCAATGGAGCTATACTACTGCAATCAAACTTTTCATCATATGCATTTTCTATACAATCTTTAATTTCATCCTCAGTAAAATCACATAAAAATTTACTAAGTACAAAAAATGCTATCTGAGAATACGTTAAATTTACTAAATTTATAAGTTCATTTTTTACATTTGGAAATTTACTTGGGACATAAAGACCACCATCATTTGAAATTCCTTTTATTATTGCTTGTGATGCAGTTACTTTTTCTTCGGTGCTTCTTGTACTTGAATAATACATTTTTATAATCCTCCATATATTTGAAATTTTTAATTAGCTAATTGAGTTAGATACAAAATATTTTAAAAACTGAATTTAGGTAATAAAAAAAGACCCTCATCCCTAGAAAAGGGACGAGAATCTGTTTCCCGCGGTTCCACCCAAATTGATTTAAAAAAATCCACTTGATACTTTAACGCAAGTAATAAAAACGTCTATTCCTACTAAAATCAATAAGATAACTTCAGATAGAAGCTCCTAGGTAGTTTTCAATCTTTCTAGTTAGGGAAACATTTCAGCTAGTAGTTTCCTTCTCTGGTAACCGACTCAGATTTACTCTTCCTAATCAATGCTTTTCAATATTCTTAATATTATTAATTATTCTAGATTATAAAACAGACAAAGTCAAGTATTAATATAAAAATATGGAAAAAATATTTTTTAAATTGTAAAAAAATTGTAATCAAATTGAGTTTTAGAAAAATATTTTTTTAACCTTTTTAATTCTTAAAAATTTGAAATTTCATAATTATGAAGCTGTTTTTAATCAAAGTAATAAGAAGAGAACTGTTACATATCTGTAATATTACAATTTTATACTACACTATATTACAAAAAAAGTTTACAAAACTTTAATTTGAAAAATGTAATTATATGGTATATCATATAAACATAAGCAAATAGTGTTAATATTTAAACTATTAATCATAATTGATTTAACAAAAGTATATAATTAATAATATTTAATTTGAAGAAATTGTTAATGTAAAATTACAGATATGTTCAAATTAAATTCATAAGTATTTCACATAATAATAGTATACTGTAAATAAAAGGAGGTATTAAATATGGGAATAGTACTTATAACAGCAGCATTAGTTTTGGTTATGTATGGACTTTCAGTTCTATCATATATATCAGAGAACAATATATTAGAAGACACTGTAAATGATAACCAATAAGGTTTTAAATTATATAAATAAGTGAGAACTGTAAATAAAAGTTAATTTTTATTTACAGTTTTTTTATATATATGTAAAATAAAATTAACTAATAAAAAATAATGCTTATATTGAAATAAAGGTTTATTAAAATTTTTATAATTATATGTTCACATTTGCCTGATAGACGTTTAAATATTAGGTTTAAGAAAATATTGTGTATTGCATATAGTAAGTTGAAGAATACTTAGTAAAAAATCAAAGTTTGAAGGAGAAGGGTTATGGATAGTAAAGTGATGATGGCAGAAACTGACAGATTGATTTTGAGAAGATATATAGAAAGTGATTTACAGGATTTGTTTGAATACTTGTCAAATCCTGAAGTTCTAGAATTTGAACCATATAAACCTATGACAATTGAAGAGGTTAAAGATAATTTGGAGTGGAGAATTTCAACTGATGAAATGATAGCAGTTGAACTGAAATCTACTAATAAAATGATTGGTAATGTATATCTTGGAAAAAGGGATTTTAATTCATTGGAAATTGGATTTGTTTTTAATAAAAACTATTGGAAAAAGGGATACACGAAGGAAAGTTGTGAAAAATTAATTGAATTATCATTTCAGAGCGGAATCCATAGAATTTATGCTAATTGTGACCTAGATAATCAAAATTCTTGGGGATTGTTGGAAAAAATGGGTATTAACTCTTAAATTAATACTTTTTGTCCACTAATAAAAAATAATGTTTTGTTTATAGTATATATGGATAATAATAGTAAAGTATAAGAATAAAGAGAATAATATATAAGAAATAATAATATAAAGAGAGGTAAACGTTATGGTAGATATCATTGTAATTGGTGCTGGACCAGCAGGTTTAACTTCAGCAATTTATGCTATGAGAGCAGGACTAAGCGTTACAGTATTTGAAAAAAATATTTATGGAGGTCAAGTTGCAAGTACATCTGAGGTAGAAAATTATCCAGCAGTTCAAAAGATTTCTGGGGTAGAATTTTCTAATAATATATATAATCAAGCAGTTGCTCAAGGTGTTGATATTCAGTTTGATGAGGTTGAAGAGATAAATCTAGAGGGAAAAGTAAAAGTTGTAAAGACTTCTTCAGGAGAACATAAAGCAAAGGCTGTTATTCTTGCAAATGGAGTTGAAAGACGTAAATTAGGTTGTGTAGGAGAACAAGAATTTACAGGTAGGGGAGTATCTTATTGTGCCACATGTGATGGAGCATTTTTTAAAGACAAAGAAGTAGCTATAGTAGGTGGTGGTAATACTGCACTAGAAGATGCTTTATTTTTAGCCAATAATTGTACAAAAGTGTATTTAATTCACAGAAGAGATAGTTTTAGAGGTGAAGAAGTATTGGAGAAATCTGTGAAGGCAAGAAAAAATATTGAGATACTTTACAGTCATGCTGTAGAAAAAATAGAAGGAGAAAAGACTGTATCAAAAATCGAAGTAAAAAATTTAAAGACTGAAGAAAAAAGAACTATAGATGTGAGTGGCATTTTTATTGCGATAGGTCTTAAACCTAATAATAAAATGTTTGAAAATGTTCTTGATTTGGATGAAGGTGGATATATAATTTCAGATGAGTCTTGTACAACATCAGTAGAAGGTGTATATGTAGCAGGAGATAGTAGAACTAAGCTTTTACGTCAAATAATAACAGCAGCATCAGATGGAGCTATTGCAGCCGTTCAAGCAGCTAATTATATAAATGTTGAATAAATAATAACTTTTAAATAAAAACAGCCATATAAACTGAAATACATCTTTCAGCATTATATGGCTGTTTTAGTAACTATATATAAATATATGCTTTATTTACCTTGTCTAGATTTGTTATATCTCAATCTATCATGTTCATTTAAAAATCTTTTTCTAAGTCTTATAGAATCAGGTGTAATTTCAACTAATTCATCATCTTCTATAAATTCTAGAGCTTCTTCAAGCGTAAATATTCTAGGAGGAGATAATTTTATAGCATCATCTGAACCAGAAGCACGTACGTTACTCATTTTCTTGTTTTTACAAGGATTAACTACCATATCGTCTTTTCTAGAATTCATACCAATTATCATACCTTCATAAACTTCTACACCAGGGTCTACAAACATTACAGCTCTATCACTTAAAGCATTAAGAGAATATCCCATAGTAACTCCAGGTCCTTGTGCTATTAGAACCCCATTTCCTCTTGAAGGTATTTCTCCTTTGAATTCTTCAAATTTTTCAAATGAACGAACTAAAGTACCTTCTCCACGAGTAGCATTTATAAATTCACTTCTATATCCTAAAAGACCACGAGTAGGTGCCAAGAATTCTATTTTTACATAGTCTCCTTCTATTGACATGGATTCCATCATACCTTTTCTCATGTTCAATTCATTTATAATAGTACCAGAATAAACTTCAGGACAGTTTACAACAACTCTTTCTACTGGCTCCATTAGTTTTCCATCTTCTTTATGCATTAAAACTTCAGGCTTAGAAACACCAACTTCATAACCTTCACGTCTCATATTTTCAAGTAGTATAGATAAATGAAGTTCTCCACGTCCAGAAACTTTGTATCCATCAGTAGTATCAAGAGGCTCAACTTTAAGACCAACATTTACTTCAAGTTCTTTTTCAAGTCTGTCTTTTAAGTGTCTAGTTGTAACGAATTTTCCACTTTTTCCAACAAATGGAGAGTCATTTACTAAGAAGTTCATAGAAAGAGTAGGCTCCTCTATTTTTATCATCTCCATAGGTAGTGGATTATCTAAATTACATATAGTTTCTCCTATAGATATATCAGGAATACCAGCTATAACAACTATTTCTCCACTAGTAGCTTCATCAACTTCAACTTGTTTTAGACCTTCATATACAGAAAGTTTTGATACTTTTCCTTTAGATACAACAGAACCTTCTCTGCATATAGCAACTTGTGTATTGTTTTTAAGAGTACCTTTGTAAATTCTACCTATACCAAGTCTACCTACATAGTCATCATACGCAAGAGCTGATATTTGAAACTGTAGAGGTTCATTATCGTAATTAGGATAAGCTTCAACATGATTTACAATAGTTTTGAATAGAGGAGAAAGGTCTTCGCTATCATCATCCATTTCAAGTTTAGCTATACCTTGTTTAGCAATACCATATATTATAGGGAATTCACATTGTTCATCTGTTGCGTTTAAGTCTACAAATAAATCGAAAACTTCATTAACTACTTCTTCCGCTCTCTGGTCTTTTTTATCAATCTTGTTTATGAATAATATTGGTTTTAAACCGAACTCTAAAGATTTTTGTAATACGAATCTAGTCTGAGGCATTGGGCCTTCACTAGCATCAACTAATAAAATAACTGTGTCAACAGTTTTCATAACACGTTCAACTTCAGATGAAAAGTCGCTGTGTCCTGGAGTATCAACTATATTTATTTTGTAATCTCCATAATTTATTGCACAGTTTTTTGAATATATAGTTATGCCTCTTTCTTTTTCAAGGTCGTTACTGTCCATAACGCAGTCTTTAACTACTTCGTTCTTTCTAAAAACACCACTTTGAGAAAGGAAAGCATCAACCAATGTTGATTTTCCAGCATCAACGTGGGCTATAACTGCGATATTTATAATTTTATGTTTTTGTGACATTTTTGTTGCTCCCTTCGATTAAAATAACTTATTAATTATAGCACAATATATTATTAGGTACAAGGAGGAATATATTAAAATGTATTAATCTAGTTTAAATTGGATAAAAATGTTAGTTTTATATGTAAAATTTATTCTGTTTAAAATTTTTTTTAATACAAATAATAACCTTATAGATGAAAGTATCAATAGAAAAGCAAAGGGTGATATATGTTGGAAGTAACTAAAATAATAATTAAATACTTTTCAAGTGAAAGTGACATTTTCGTAAAAGAAGAAGTTGATAACTTTGATGAACTTCTTAACTGGTCTTATAAATTTATTGAAGGTAAAAAGACAGAAGATGTTTTATATATAAAGTCTAAAGAAAACTATAAAGTAAATGTGATTAAGTCTTTAGAAATTAAGGAATTAGAAATAGCGAGAAAACAACAGATACCACCATACATGTAATATTGATAATGTACACAGTGTATATGCAATATTGAAAATAGGATAAAAATATAATAAATGGTAATAATTTATAACAAAAAAACTTTTATAAAGTTTATATTTGGGTATAAAGATATTAACTAGACATTAATTAGGAGGAACTTAAATATGATAAGAGTATGTCCAAACTGTTCAAATGTGGATGTAAATAAGTTAAAAACTTTAGTTGGAGAAGAAAATGTAAAGACTGGCTGTATTGGTCAATGTAGAGCATTTAAAAAAGAAGCTGTTGGAATAATAGACAATGAGCTTGAAATAAAAGAAACAGAAGCAGAATTTTTTGAAGCATGTAAAGAATAAATTATAAATAAAATATAAGTTATAATAAATAGAGTATGTAAATTGTATGAGTATTAAACAATTTATATGCTCTATTTTTATTTATATATTTAATTATGAGTATACTTTTCTAGTAAATACAAATAAATATAACTAATAAATTTATTTATTAAAAAAATATTGATTAACTATACCTATAGGGGGTATAATAGAAATATAGATTTCTAAATAAATAATTTATCAATATTACATAACAAAGTAAAAAATTACAAATTGGTTGAAAATATATTGAAAGAAAGGAAGGTTTAATTATGAGTTCAAATAAAGTGGTAGAAAATTATAAAATTACAGGGATGACATGTGCAGCTTGTGCTAAGGCAGTAGAAAGAGTAACTAAGAAAATGGATGGAGTATATGACCAAAGTGTAAATATAGCTACTGAAAAACTTAAGATAGAATATGATAATTCTAAAGTTAGTTTTGATGATATAAAGCAAGTTGTAGAAAAAGCAGGGTATGGAATTATAAAGGAAGAAAGTAATAAAAAAATTGATTTGAAAATTGATGGAATGACATGTGCAGCTTGTGCAAAAGCTGTAGAGAGAGTGGTAAAAAAATTGGATGGAGTAGAAAGTATTAGTGTAAATATTGCAACAGATAAAGCTAATATAGACTATGACCCATCAAAAGTGAAATTATCTCAAATAAAAGGAGCTATTGAAAAAGCTGGGTATAAACCAATAGAAGATATAAAAAATAAAATTGATGTGGATGAAGATAAATTAAGAAAAGAAAAAGAGATGAAGTCTTTATTTGTTAAATTTATAGTTGCAATAGTGTTTGCAGTACCTTTGTTTTATATAGCAATGGGACCTATGATAATAAAACCTATAGGGCCATGGCCTTTGCCAGAAATTATAAATCCTATGACAAATACTTTTAATTATGCATTAATTCAATTAATATTAGTAATACCAGTAATGATAGCTGGTTATAAATTCTATATAAATGGATTTAAAGCACTTTTTTCTTTAAGTCCGAATATGGATTCTTTAGTTGCAATAGGTACATTAGCAGCATTTTTATATAGCTTATACACAACAATACAAATAGCAAATGGACAAATTCAAGGTATGCACCATCATCAGTTGTATTATGAAAGTGCAGGAATAATAATAGCACTCATTTTACTTGGTAAATATTTAGAATCAAAATCAAAAGGAAAAACATCAGAAGCAATTAAAAAACTTATGGGACTACAACCTAAAACTGCAATAGTGTTAGTTGATGGTAAAGAAGTAGAAACTCCTATAGAAGAAGTAGAGATAGGAGATATACTATTAGTAAAACCAGGAACTAAAATACCTGTAGATGGAGTTGTAATAGAAGGGTATACATCAGTTGATGAATCAATGCTTACTGGTGAAAGTATACCAGTAGAAAAGAACGTTGGAAGTAAAGTGACAGGAGCTAGTATAAATAAAAATGGTGTTATTAAATTTAAGGCTGAAAAAATTGGTGGAGATACAGCCCTTGCTCAGATAATAAAGTTAGTGGAAGATGCTCAAGGTACAAAAGCTCCTATTGCTAAACTTGCAGATACTGTATCTGGATATTTTGTACCAATAGTAATTGCAATAGCAGTAGTTGCATCATTATTGTGGTTTTTAATAGGAGGAAAAGATATAGTATTTGTACTTACTATATTTATATCAGTACTTGTAATTGCTTGTCCTTGTGCACTAGGATTAGCAACACCAACTGCTATAATGGTTGGAACTGGAAAGGGAGCAGAAAATGGAATATTGATAAAAGGTGGAGAGGCACTAGAATCTGCTCATAAGGTAAATACAGTAATATTTGATAAAACAGGTACTATAACAGAAGGAAAGCCAAAAGTAACAGATATAGTATTAAATAATAATGTTAAAGAAGAATATCTTATTAAGATTGCTTCAAGTGCAGAAAAAGGTTCAGAGCATCCTCTTGGAGAAGCAATAGTTAAGTATGGAGAAGAAAAGAATATAAAATTTGAGAAAGTTGATAATTTTAAAGCTATACCAGGTGCTGGTATACAGGTTACTATTAATAATGAAAATATATTGCTTGGAAATAGAAAACTTATGAATGACAATAATATAAAACTAGGTGATTTAGAGGAAAAATCAAATGTACTGGCAAGTCAGGGTAAGACACCTATGTATATAGCTGTAGATGGAAATTTATCAGGAATAATTGCAGTTGCAGATGTAGTTAAAGAAAGTAGTAAAAAAGCAATAGAAATTCTTCATGATATGGGAATAAAAGTTGCAATGGTAACTGGAGATAATGTAAAAACTGCAAATGCTATAGCAAGTCAAGTAGGTATAGACATGGTTTTAGCAGAGGTTTTACCAGAAGATAAGTCCAAAGAAGTTGAAAAACTACAAAATCAAGGGAAGTTTGTTGCAATGGTAGGAGATGGAATAAATGATGCACCAGCTCTTGCAAAAGCAGATATAGGAATAGCAATAGGAAGTGGAACAGATGTGGCTATTGAGTCTGCTGATATAGTACTTATGAAGAGTGACTTAATGGATGTTCCAACAGCAATTAAACTTAGTCATGAAACTATAAAAAATATAAAACAAAATCTATTCTGGGCATTTGGATATAATACGATTGGTATACCTGTAGCAGCAGGATTATTATATGTATTTGGAGGGCCTCTATTAAACCCAATGATTGCAGCAGCAGCCATGAGTTTAAGCTCAGTTTCAGTTGTTTCAAATGCACTTAGACTTAAAAACTTCAAGGCATATAAGAGAGATTAGATTAATAAATTAAATAAAATGTATCTAAAGAGCTATCTTTAAAATTAAAAGGATTAATTTACAAATTAAGATAGCTCTTTTTTCATGTAAAATTCATAACAATAATATAAAATATAAATAATATAGAAAATTTTAAATAAAATAGAAAGGATTGATAGAATGAACTCATCAATACTTGTAATTGAAGATGATTCTAATATACAAGAATTAATATCAGAATTTCTAAGCGCAGAAGGTTATCAAGTTGATACAGCAAATGATGGGCTGGAAGGTATACAAAAGTTTAAGCAAGGAAGTTATGACTTAGTAATATTAGATATAATGATGCCAAATCTAGATGGTTATGGAGTCTGTAAAATGATAAGAAAGTCATCAAGTGTTCCGATTATATTTTTGACTGCTTTGAATGATGAAGGGGACCAGCTTAAAGGGTTTGATTTAGAATGTGATGACTATATAACAAAACCATTTTCATTTAATCTTCTTATAAAAAGAGTAGAAGCAATTTTAAGGCGAAGCAATAAAACCATAAATGACAAATTTATAGTTTTTGAAAAATTAAAATTAGATTTAAACACATATATCGCAGAGATAGATGGAGAACCTATAGAACTTACACTAAAAGAGTTTAATATATTAAAAGCTTTGATAGAAAAGTATCCGCAGGTTATAACTAGAGAAGGTCTTTTGGATAGTATATGGGGTTATGACTATTATGGAGATACTAGGATTGTTGATGCACATATAAAAAATATAAGAAAAAAAATATTATTACCATATATTAAAACTGTAAAAGGAATAGGATATACACTTGAGAAGGATATTTGATAAATGGGAAAAGTTAAGTATAAAGTATAAGTTATTTTCAATAACAACATCATTATTAATAGCATTAGCTTTAATAATATATCTAATTTTGTATTTTTTATTGCCATCATATTATCATGAGTATAAAATTGAATCTCTTCAAGAAAGTTTAAAGTCTTTAGTAGATAGTTCAATTCATTTTGATACATATACTTTAGAAGAAAGACTTTATTATATGGCTAAAGACCAAAATTTAGCTATTTTATTAAAAGATAGCCAAGGTAAAATTGTATATGGTAAAAATGAAGTAGTTATTTTAAGATATAGTAAGTACATGATTAATAGCCTTGAGGATGAGTATAGAACATCTATACCTATATATACCAAAGATGCAAAAGATGGGCCATATACTTTAGAACTCGTTATGCCACTACAACCAATTGATGAAGCAAATGAAGTTATAAGAAAATTAATGCCATACATCATATCAATAGCAATATTGATAGCTATTATTGGAGCATATATATATTCAATCGTAATAACGAAACCTCTTATAAATATAATAGAGAGTGAGAGAGAACAGGAATATAGAAGAAAGGATTTTGTTGCTACAATATCACATGAGCTAAAAACTCCAATAACAATAATAAGTGGTCAAATTGAAGGTATGATTTACAGTGTAGGTAAGTATAAGGATAGGGATACTTATCTGAAAAAATCGTATGAATGTACACAAGAATTAAAAGATTTAGTAAATGAAATGATAGAGGTTTCAAAATCAGAAATACTTGAAAAAGATTTGAAATTGGTATCAATAAATATAAGCGAACTATTAAATAGACTTGTAAAAAGACAGGTATTTTTAATAGAAGAAAAACATATGAAAACTGTTTTAAAAATAGAAGAAAATCTAGAAATTAAAGCAGACCAAGAGAGAATAACTAAGGCAATTAACAATATAATAAATAATGCCATAAAATATTCTCCTGAAGACTCGGAGCTTATAATTAGTCTTTATGATAAAAATAAACGAGTAAATAAAAAGACTTATAATCAAAGAGTAGTTTTAGAAATTGAAAATACTGGTGTAACTATAGAGAAACGTTATTTAGAAGAGATATTTAATCCATTTTATAGAATAGAAAAATCTCGTTCAAGAAAAACTGGAGGAAGTGGGCTTGGACTTTATATAGTAAGTCAAATCTTTAAAAGTCATGGATTTGATTATAGTATAAAAAATAAAGAAAACTCTGTAGTATTCACAGTCGAATTTAAAAATTGATTTATTTATACAGATAATATATAATTTTCAATAATAGTTCATTTTAAAATCACAAAAAATTCATACTAAAAATGTATTATATAAATATAAATAAAAGAAGTTTTAAACCATAAAATACACCAAACTATAATGATGAGATTTTCCTTACATCCTCCATATAAGTCATCATTATGGTAACCCAACAATTAAGTTACTATGAATTTAAAAAATAACACTAAACATATAATCTATGTTTGGTGTTATTTTTATTTTGAAATAAAAAATATTTAATTTATTGAAATTTATATATTTAGATAGTTTTAAATTACATTTAATGACTTAAAAATTATAATTGATATTGCAAATAAATATATATACTTTGGGGAAAATAAATATAGGAAGTATCATATTTACAGAGGAGGTAGTTTTAATGGACAGATTAAAAAGAGATATGAAAAATATGAAAGAAGATTTAAAAGATGGTGTTAAAAAGACAGCGTATGTTATGAAAAATACAGCTGAGGATTTAAAGGATGATGCACAAGGTGCTATGGTAAACTTAGAAATGAAAAAAGATGAGATGATGGAAAGATATGAACAAAAGAAATTTTCTAAAGAATTAGAAAAGCAAATGAAAAATGAAATGAAATAAGACTGGGTTTGTAAATAATATATTATTATAATAGTGTATATAAAAAACAGGTAATATTATTAAATGGCTCATTAAAGGAAATAGACTTTCTAAAAATAACTGTATTATATTTAGAAAGTCTATTTCAAATTAATTTTGACTATTAAACTCAAGAATAAAATGAATAATATAGAATTAAGTTTTTAAGAGTATTTATAGAATAAGAATTCATATTTATAGTAAATCTATAAAATATGTAATTGAGTTTATAAAATATTTATATTAAATTCTGATAAAATATCTACTATATCAGGAGTAGGCGCTTTTTCTGTAATTATAGAACTAATATCTTCTAAATGAGCAAACTTGAAATTTCCATCAAATTTAAACTTTTTATCTTCCATAACTATAAATACTTTTTTACTTGAATTTATTATAGCCTTCTTCGTGAGACCATCTTCAATTTCAAAAGTTGTAAGTGAAGAGTTGAATACATCTACTCCACAACTTCCCATAAAAGTCTTATCAAACTTATATTTCGATATAAACTCTATAGTTGGAGTACCGACAAAACCGTCTAAACTGAGATTTAATAAACCTCCAGTGGAAATTATATTTAAATTATTTGGTTTTGAAGTAACTACATTTAGTATATCCAACATATTTGTAACAAGTGTTACTTTTTTATTACTTTCAGCTAACAACTTTGCAAGCAAGATGTTAATTGTAGAGATATCTAAAAATATAGTTTCTCTATCTTCAATTAAATTAAATGCTTTTTCTGCTATTATTTTCTTTGTTGGAATATTAATTTCTTTTCTGTCTTTTGTATCCTGATTCTCTAGTGTTTCTCTAGCTAGTACAGCTCCCCCATAAATTCTTCTTATTGAAGAAATCTTTTCTATATTTTTTAAATCTTTTCTTATACAATCTTCTGTAACATTAAATTTAGAACTGAGTTCTTTTACAGTAACTCTACCTTCTTTTTTTAGGATATTTAATATAGCTTGAATTCTTTCTTCTGCAAACATCTTCTACCTCTTTTCCTAATATAGTATGATTGTATATATTATAAGATAAAATACAATATATCAATTATTTTAACATAAAATGCAAAATTAATTTAACATAATAAAGTATGTTTTTTCTAACAGCCTATTTAGAATTTAATAAATAAAAAATTATAAAATTAAATATAAAATTGAAACAATAATAAAAAAGAAAAAACAATAATAAATTATTGAAAATAATGCCAAATCAATATATAATAAGAATAAATAAAGATTGAAGGGGGATATTTTAATGCAACTAATCTTAGATACAGGTAATGTGGAAGAAATTAAGGAGTTATGTACTTGTTTACCAATAGATGGTGTAACTACAAATCCAAGTATTGTTTCAAAGGAAAAAAAGAATTTTAAGGAGCTTATAATTGAAATTGGTGAAATTATAGGTGAAGATATGCCTATACATGCTCAGGTTATAAGTACAAAGTATGAAGAAATATTGGAAGAAGCATTATATATAAGTAGTTTGAGAAAAAATATATACATAAAAATACCTGTAACACAAGATGGCTTAAGAGCTATAAAAGACCTTCATAAAAAAGGTATAAAAATAACTGCTACTGCAATATTCACAGCTCATCAAGGATTTCTAGCTGCAAAGGCTGGAGCAAATTATATTGCACCTTATGTAAATAGACTTGATAATATATCTGGTGATGGAGTATCTATGGTTTCATCACTTATAAAAATAATAGATACTTATAAAATGGATACAAAAGTACTTGCAGCAAGTTTTAAAAATGCGCAACAAGTTATAGAATTAATGCAACATGGAGTACATAGTGTTACAGTACCATATGATATTTGTAAAGCTATGATGAATCACCCATTGACTGACTGGAGTGTAGATAAGTTTATAGAGGATTGGGAAAATACTTTTGGAAAAGGTAGTAAAACAAATAATATTTAGTATTATGATAAAAAACAGTTTTATGTAATTGCATAAAAAACTTATATAAAAAGATGAAAATATGAATTTTCTTTTTAATAATTTAAGTTATTATCTTAAGTTAATTCATATTTTCATCTTTTTTTAAATTTCTAGACCTATAAATCTCCACCAAGGGAATGTTACACACATTATTATAAAATATGTTAAAGGAATCAAAGTTAAGCCATACTTAAAAATAATCTTACTATTGTATAGATTTTCACCATGCCCAACCATTATTGTCGCATGATGAAATGGTAGTATGTATTGTACACTTACTATAATGTAGACAAATAGGCATAAAGTAATACTATTTTCTTTTAGTATATGCAAACTTCCAAGTAATGGTATTACTACAGATGACGTAGTAACAGCACTTCCAAGACATATATTCAATACTATTGTTAGAGTTATTAAAAATAATATTGAAATAATTTCAGAGGAGTTTGGTATAAATTTTATTAGATAATTACCCATTATATCTACGACTCCAGAATATTTTAATACTCCTCCAATTGAAAAAGCTGCTATGAAAAAAATAAGGACCTTCCAGTTTATTTCTTTTAAAGTGTCGAATCCAATTATTTTTCTTATTAATAAAAGAAGTACACAAATTGACATTATAATTAGTGTGTTTATGTTATGTATAAACTGGGTTAAAAACATAAAAAACATTATTCCTAAACATAAAAATACATATTTTTGTTCCTTATTTAATAAATTAAACTCCATTTTAAAATTAGAATAGGAAAACTGAAATTTATTAGTATCAAGATTGTTGTAAGAAACAAATTTTATTGAAGATAATTCTTTTTTAAAAACAAGAACAAATAAAAAATAAGTTATAAAACAAGTAATTATAGTTGGGACAGACATATAAAGAGCCCATTGACCCCAATTTATATTACAATTTCCAAGTTCTAGTACAACATAGTTTAGAAGAGTGTCTCCATTTATAAAAAACATTGATGTAAAGGTAGAAGCTGTAAATATACTAAATAAAAGTATAGATTTTGAATCTTCAGTTATTTGTTGTTCTTTTAAAAACTCTTTGTAAAAAGCAGACACAAGAATAACTCTTGGAAATGGTTGTGGGATAAAAAATATTAAAACTATGCCTAAAATATATGATAAAAGAATCATCTTTTTAGGGGTATTTACGATATTTAAAATCAGTTTTTCAGAAATAATTTTTGCAACACCTGTTTTTGTAACTGCATTAGTAATTATATATGCAAGAATTATTATGTAAAAATTTTCTGTAAATAAAAATTGTAAAATAACATTTAATGGAGCAATATTAAAAACAAATGCTAAAATTACAAAAAACAATGCAACTACAGTTTTTTCAACAGAGTCTATAGCCCATATTAAAATAGTTAAAAAAGATAAGCATATAGAAAATTTTATATTGAAACTGTAATTAAGAGAGAAGTAGAGAATTATGGTAGCTATAACAGTCACATAAAATTGTTTTGGCTTAAGAATAATACCCATTTTTATATTCACCTCCATAATTTATTATATCATAATGGAGGTGAATACAATGAATGTGAATACATTTTATAAAAAGATTATTCATTGATTCTGTGATTTACAATAGCTTTAGTTTTCCAATGTCCTTTCTTATAGTAGATAACTGTAACAATAAGACCTAAAGTCCAACCAAAAGGAATACCCATCCAAATTCCGTCTGTTCCAAAAAATTTAGAAAGCATATAAGAAGCTGGAAGTCTTCCAAGCCATAAAGATACTATTGAGCTTATAAGTGCAAACATGGAATCACCAGCACCTTTCATTGCACTTGAAAGTACAAAAGAAGTTCCAATAAATAAAAAGAATGGTCCTATTATAAATAAGTAAGAAGAGCCAATTTTAATGACATCTTTATCAGTATTGAATAGAGCAATTAGATTTTCCCTAAATAGCAAAATTAAAGCAATAACTGTAACTGCTAAAACTAAGGTCATTTTTATAGATTCTCGAATGCCTTTTTTAACTCTTTCATTTTCTCCAGCACCTATGTTTTGAGCAACAAAAGTAGAAACAGCAGAACCAAGATTCATAATAGGTAAGCTTATAAAATTTTCTATCCTAAGACCAGCACCAAAAGCTGCCATAGCAGATGTACCATAACTATTAACTAAAAATTGAAGAGCCATATTTCCAATTGAAAACAACATTTGTTGAACTCCACTTGGAAGTCCTAATCTAAGCCCATCTTTAAATATTTTGTTATCATATACAATTCCTTTGATTTTAAATTTAAGCACTTCATGTTTTTTATTTAAATAAATTATACTTATTATAAATGATACTGCCTGAGCTATTATAGTGGCAAGTGCAACGCCCTCAACACCCATTCTTAGCACTACAATAAAAGTTAAGTCTAAAACTATATTTAGAATTGTGGCTATTATCAGAAAATAAAGTGGAGTTACTGAATCTCCAAGTCCTCTAAGTATTGCACTTACTGAATTATATCCAGCAGAAAATAATATTCCACTAAATATTATATTAAGATACAATTTTGATTGAGCAAAAACGGATTCTGGTGTATTCATAAGCTTAAGCAAGGGTCCACCAAATACTATTCCAAGAATACTTATTAATATAGAACCAATAAATAAAAGTATATATGTGGTATCAATAGTAGCTTTTACTTTTTTTAAATCTCCTGAGCCATAAAATTGTGACACTAAAATAGAAAATCCAAGGCTAACACCCATAAGCGCTGCCACCAATAAAAACATTATAGGGTTAGCTCCAGAGACTGCCGCCATTGCTTCTTTTCCGATAAATCTACCAACTATTATACTGTCAGCTGTATTGTATAGTTGTTGAAATAAACTACCAATAAGCATAGGCATGGCAAAAAAGAATATGGATTTTCCCTCATGACCTGTAGTTAAATCTTTCACCTTATTCCTCCAAATAAAAAAATTATTAATTTATTATAGTATAATCTTAACATAAACTTTATATCCAAACTATAAATAAATTGTATCAAAACATCATATATTTTTCAAAAATGTAAAGAATATAATTATAATTTAGATTGGAGAAATTAATATTTAAGATAATCGAATATTAATGCAAAATAAATATGATTATATACGTATATATTGACAAAATTAATTATATAAATTAAAATAATATTCGTAAAGAAAAATTCATGTTTTGTATTGTATAACATATAATTTTGACAATATGGGTCATAAGTTTCTACCGGAATACCGTAAATATTCTGACTATGTATACTATTATTTAGTTAATTAAATATTTAATTAACTGAATTATGAAGGATACGGCTCAGCTTATCAATTACTGCGTCTTTTTTTGTAAAATTTAATAGGAGGTGTTGTTATGCAAACAACAAACAGTAGTACTATGCAGAAACTTTTTCCAATTTTGAATAATAAAAATGTCGACATGAAGAAGGAAGTAATTGCAGGAGTAACTACTTTTTTAACTATGGCTTATATAATAGCTGTAAATCCAAATATTTTATCTGAGACAGGTATGCCAGCAGGTGCACTTGTTACAGGGACATGTTTAGCAGCAGCGTTTGGATGTATTTTAATGGGTGTAGTTGCTAACCTTCCTTTTGCTTTAGCATCAGGGATGGGTCTTAATGCATTTTTTGCATATACAGTAGTTTTACAAATGGGTGTTCCTTGGGGAGTAGCTCTTACAGCAGTATTTGTAGAAGGTATTATTTTTATAGTATTATCAGTAAGTGGAGTTCGTGAGGCTGTTGTAAATGCAATCCCCAAAAATATGAAACTAGCTGTTACAGGTGGTATTGGGATATTTATTGCACTTATAGGTTTAGTTAATAGTGGAA
The DNA here is from genome assembly GCF_020657735.1 of Clostridioides sp. ZZV15-6383. Classification (NCBI taxonomy): domain Bacteria; kingdom Bacillati; phylum Bacillota; class Clostridia; order Peptostreptococcales; family Peptostreptococcaceae; genus Clostridioides; species Clostridioides sp. ZZV15-6383. Next base: position 118,544 of record NZ_JAGWCV010000002.1, read on the forward strand.
TTGTTATTGGAGACCAAGCTACTCTTATCAAAATGGGTAAATTTACACCAGCAGTAATAATAACTTGCATAGGATTAATAATTATTGCTGTACTAGATAAAAAAAGAGTTAAAGGTTCTATACTTTTTGGAATAGTAGTAAGTTCATTACTTGCTTGGGCATTTGCTTTTATGAATCCAGAGTATGCACAAAAATTAGGTATATATTTACCTGGTGGAGTATTTAAATTTGAGAGTTTAGCACCAATAGCAGGTAAAATAGATTTAGGATATGTACTACATCCAACAAATATAGGTGGTTTTTTAGTAGTTGTTTGTACATTCTTATTTGTTGATTTCTTTGATACAGTAGGTACATTAGTAGGTGTTTGTTCTAAAGCAAACATGCTAGATGAAAAAGGAAATGTTCCTAATGTAGGTAGAGCTTTACTTACAGATGCAGTTGCAACTACAGTAGGTGCAGGGCTTGGAGTATCTACAGTTACAACTTATGTTGAGAGTTCAACAGGAGTTATTGCAGGTGGAAGAACTGGATGGACAGCAGTAACAGTTGGGATTTTATTCTTAGCTGCAATGTTTTTCTCTCCTGTATTTATAGCAATTCCATCATGTGCTACAGCACCAGCTTTAATATATGTTGGATATTTAATGCTTGGTACAGTTAAGGATATAGAGTTTGATAATATAACTGAAGGTGTTCCAGCTTTTGTTACTATTGCTTGTATGGCATTAACATATAGTATAGGTGATGGTTTAACTTTAGGTATATTAACTTATGTTTTCGTAAATATATTTTATAATATATTTGGAGCTAAAAAGGCAGAAGACAAAAAACATGTTTCTGTAGTAATGATTGTTTTGGCAATATTATTTATAATAAAACTTTGGCTACTATAATAGGTATTATTTAAAATTTTAATTTAATATAAAATAAAGGGCTGTAATTTATTATCAATTGTGATGATAAACTACAGCTCTTTTGTATTTGTTGTATTTTCGTATTTATTGTATTATTTAATAATGTCTATTAGTTCTCCATTTTGTAAAGTTTTAGGTGTAATTACTATATTGAACTCTTTTTGCAAATCTTTTATAATATCTAATTCTTTTTTTGTTATTATTGAGATTGTGTTACCACTTCGATTTCCTCTAGCAGTTCGACCACATCTATGCAGGTATTCATTTTTACTTTTTGGAAAATCCAAGTTAAAAACATGACTTACATCCACAATATCTAGTCCACGAGCAGATAAATCAGTTGTAATTAAAATCTTTGCTTTACCAAGTTTAAATTTATTTATTGCATTCTTTCTATCTTCTTTTTCCATGTTTCCAAAAATTCCTATTGCTTTGTAATTATGATAATTTAGTTTTGATACTAGGACTTCTATATTTTTTTCATTATTTACAAATACAATAGCTTTTTTTGGATTTGTAGCTGCTAATGCCTTTCTAAGAAAAGTAAATTTATCCCTTATCTCACCTAATAAATATGAGTGATTGATGTTAGGATTTATTTGTGATTTTTCCTTTGTTTTTATTATTTCAAACTCCTTCATAAGTTTATCACAAATTTTTATAGTGCTATCGGTAAGACTTGCAGAGCATCCTATAATTTGTCTATCTCTTAACGTTGTTCTTATTATGTCTTCTATACAAGTTATATTTTTTCCATTCAATAGATTGTCCACTTCATCTAAGACAATAGTTTTTATATTATGTGATTTTAGCTTCTTTTGTTTTATCAAGTCTAAAACTCTTCCACAAGAGCCAATTACTATGTGTGGTTTTACTGCTTTTATATTTTTTATTTGTTTTTGTATATTGACCTCCCCAATTAAAGCTAAAGAAGTAATGGAGAGTTCTGCATTTTTAGCCAATAATTCAACCTGGTTTGTAATCTGCATTACTAATTCATGCGTAGGTGCAAGTATAAGAGCTTGTGTTTCTCTTTTTGATGTATCAATTTTTTCAAATATAGGTAAAAGGTATGCTAATGTTTTCCCTGTTCCAGTCTGTGAACTAATCAATAAATCTTTATTTTGCATTATATTTTCTATAACAAGTGACTGAACTTCTGTTGGAGAAGTTATGTCTTGTTTTTTAAGTCCATCTATTAGAGTAGAACTTATTTTTAGTTGTTCAAATGTATTCATATTTTGCTCCTTTTATTTAATAATTATATTATTATAGTCAACTATTTTTTATTATACATTGTTTAGGCAAATCGAACTATACATTCTTTTATAATTATGTGTAATTTGAAAGTAAATATAAATTATATTTGTACATTTATGTTTTTGATTATTTTGTATTATATAAATTTTTAAAATAAACAAATAAAAGTTGTAATTATTTAATGTTTGTTATATATTATATATAACAAATATTAAAACTATAATATGGAGGAAAATTATGTTAAAGGTAATCAATGTATCTAAATCATATAAAAATAAAAAAGTAGTAAACAATGTTTCATTTGATGTAAATGATGGAGAGCTTTTTGGATTTATAGGTCACAATGGTGCAGGTAAAACTACTACCATTAAAGCAATTGTTGGGATACACGATTTTGAAGAAGGAGATGTACTAATAAATTCTAAATCTATAAAAAAACAGCCTGTTGAATGTAAAAAAGAAATGGCATATATACCTGATAATCCAGACTTATACGAATCATTAACTGGCATACAATATCTTAATTTTATAGCTGATATATTTGAAGTTGCCAAAGATAAAAGAGAAGAGTTAATAAAATATTATTCAAACAAGTTTGAGCTTAATAAAGCATTAGGAGATTTAATATCTTCATATTCACATGGTATGAAACAAAAATTAGCTATAATTTCAGCTTTGATACATAGTCCCAAAATTTTAATTCTTGATGAACCTTTTGTAGGTCTTGACCCAAAAGCTTCATTTATATTGAAGGAAATTATGAGGGAATTCTGTGACAAAGGTGGTTGTATATTTTTCTCAACACATGTTTTAGAAGTTGCTGAAAAAATTTGTGATAAGATTGCCATAATAAAAGATGGAAATATAATTGCTTATGGAACTACAGAAGAAGTTAAGGGAAGCAATTCACTTGAAAGTATCTTTATGGAATTAATAGAAAAATAAAATGTTTTTTATACAATATAGTGTCTAAAGTGAGGAATGATAAAATATGAGCAATCTAAGTATATTAATAAAAACTAATATAATAAATGAATTTAAATTAAATGCGTTAAAAAAAGCTGATGCTAGAGAAAAACAAAAAATAATGGGAATGATACTTTCAGTTGTTATAATAGCAGGATTATTAATTTTTTATGTAACAAGTTTAAGTCTTTCTTTAGTTGATATCTTAAAGCAAATAAATCAGATGGAAATGCTACTGATATTTGGGTTTGGATTATCAACATTAACAACTATTGTTACATCATTATATAAAACATCATCATATCTATTTCAAGCAAAAGATTTAGACCTTTTAACTAGTTTACCTATAAAAGAATCTACTGTACTAGCAAGTAAGATATTAATGTTGGTTGGAGCAAACTATTTATTTTCTTCAATATGTATGATTATACCAGCAGTGGTTTACTTTTTAAATTCTGATGTAAGTATAACGTATTTCCCTTATTTGATATTGCTATTTTTAGCTTTACCATTATTACCAATAGTTGCTTCATCAATAATTTTTCTATTTATAGGACAGATATCATCAAGAATAAAATACAAAAATTTAGTATTAATCATAGGTAGCATTATATTGATGTTGCTTTATACCCTACTTATGTCAAGACTTAATTCTATGTCAGTTGAGATGTTAAAAAACAGTGTGTCTATTTCAGAGACGATTAGAAAAATATATCCTCCTATATATTATTTTGTTGATGCTCTTAAAACAGGAAGTATAGTTTCATTTTTAGCATTTATAGCAATCTCAATAATACCATTTTTTTTGTTTGTAACTCTATTTGCAAAAAAATTTAAAGATATAAATGCTAAGATGAGTGAAGGATATAAGTCAAAAAGTTATGAATTTAAGAGTCAAAAAACTTCAAGACCTTCAAAAGCTCTATTAAAAAAAGAATTTAAGAGATATACCTCTTCATTTATATATTTTTTAAATTCATCTGCTGGTCTGTTATTTCTAATAGTAGGTACAATTTTAATATTATTATTTGGAGCAGATAAAGTGAGTGAGTTACTAAAATTGAATATAGATTTTAATTTTATAAAAGTACAATTATTAGGAGTATTCTTCTTTATAATAGTAATGAATTGTACAACATACTGTTCAATTTCTCTTGAAGGAAAACATTTATGGATACTGAAGTCTTCTCCAATAGATGAAAGAGAAATATTTTGGGCAAAAGTATTGATGAATTTTTTATTGAATGCACCATTATCTATCTTATGTTTAATATTAGTATCTATAAGACTAGACTTTGAAATTCAGTTTATTATTGTATCAATCTGTTTGCTTGTAAGCTTTTCAATGTTTGTAGCCTTAATGGGATTATTATCAAATTTATTATATCCAAATCTTGATTGGAAAAATGAAGTGGCTGTGGTAAAGAGAAGTGCAAGTATGATAATTACAATGTTAGTATCATTAGTCTATGTAGTTATACTTGGAGGTATATATATATTACTTGGAATTTCGTTTTTAAATATATATATTATTTTGGCAAGTATGCTTACATTAATATTAGATTTTATGATATGGAGAATTATTTCTACTAAAGGAGTAAAAATATTTAAAAATTTATAGGTGTATTTGTGTCAAATAAATACTTATTTTTTTTAGTATTGCAAAGAATATGTTAAGTAGTATACTATTTATAGTGATATGAAAAAATTTAGGAGAAAATAAATGAGAAAATTATCCAAAAGAGAAAAAGATTTTATTCAGTATGGATTTTTACTATTTTTGATATGTATTACTACTTATTTAGTATTAACTACTTTAGATATAAAACTGATACCTAAAATTATAAGACTAGTGAATAAGACTTACATATTTCTTGGCATATTGATAATTATAGTATATATGCTAATTGAAGCTATTGTAGCTCATTTGATAATAAATGCAGTTCAAAAAACAAAAGTGAAATTTATTGGTATTAAAATGGCTACAATGGGATTTTACTATAATTTGGTTACTCCATTTGCATCTGGAAGTCAACCAATGCAAATATATGCGCTTACAAAATATGATGTGAGTCTCAGTAAATCTGTAGCTATAGTTACTAATAAGACAGTGGTGTTTCAAAGTACAGTTACCATGTTTTGTGGAATTTTAATTTTATTAAATAAGCCATTATTAATGGCACAAGTACATTCTGTTAGAGTTTTGATAACGGTTGGGATGATTATGAATGTAAGTATGTTGTTAGGTGGACTATTAATAGTCTTTAGCCCCAAACAAGTAAAATTTATAGCAGAGATTTTGATTAATTTTTTATCTAAATTTAAGACATTTAAATTCTTAGATTCAAAACGTGATAGAGTGAATCATTATATTGATGATTATAATTACTCTATAAAAATATTTATTAAAAATGTGAGAGTTTTAGTTTTAAGCATATTACTTACTGTATTACAACTAATCGCATATTTTAGTGTAGTCTATTGTGTGTATAAAGCTTCAAATTTAAAAGGAGTATCATATATACATATAATGACACTACAGGTGTTTTTATATATGGCGATATCCCCAGTGCCAACACCAGGAAATGTTGGAGCCAATGAGGTTACATTTTTCACTATGTTTTCAAAAATAATTCCAAAAGAATTATTGGGGTATTCAGTGCTCTTATATAGTGGGTTTGTATACTATTTTATATTAATAATTTCAGGAATATTTACGTTTAGAACGCATTATACATTAAATAACTGGAAAAAGGAAGAAAAAGTAAACTCTAATTTAGAAGAAGTTATTGAAAAATTGAATTAATAAAATAATTAGGGAAATTTTAGATATAAATATAGTGTTAAATAAGCTATATTATATTGAGAAATTTCCCTTTTTTGATTAAAATTATAGAAATTTGAAATAATAAGTAATAAATAGAAAAAATTATATTATTTTGAAAGGAGAAAATATGGAAAAATATAAAAAAGACGAAAATAAAAGTAAAATTTCTAAGATTAAAAAAAATCCTGATAATAAACTTGAAATTTCTGAAGAATTACATCCAGGTAAAAATATAGGAAGTATGCTTGGGTATAGAATAGATAAGAAAAAAATGAATAGACCAAGTTAATGAAAATGTTGAAAATGGTACATTTTAAAAAATATATATAATGAAATGTTTTATTGTTAAATTTAAACTTATTTTAATAGGGGAAAAAGTCGAAAAATATCTAAAAAGATACAGATATAAATAATATCAATATATATATACTATAAACTTGACAAAATCAACCTTTTAATAATCAGTAAAAAATAGCAAAATTATATAAGCGTTATTTAATTGTCAAAAATGAAAGCTAAATTGCATATGTTAAAAAAAATGATTGATAACATTTATTTGTGTGATATAATTACATAGTAAAGCAATAAGTATATTGCATAATGTATACAAATTGGAAGGAGAGACGGATATGGAAGCATCTATACACACAATTGCCAGCAATAATTTATTGATAATTTTTGCTATTGTAAGTATAACTGGAATAATTTGTAGTAAACTTAGTGAAATAATAAAAGTTCCAGATGTAGTATTATATTTACTTGTAGGTATTTTAATAGGACCATCATTTTTAAAATTTATAGATATTCGTGGATTTCAAATAGAAAATCAACTAATACTTACATTTGGTTCTGCATTTATTTTATATTTAGGTGGAAAAGAAATAAGCTTAAAAGTATTGAGAAATGTTAAGATATCTGTATTCTTATTAGCTACTTTAGGAGTTGTGATATCTGCTTTTATAATGCAACAAGTAATAGGATTTACTTTTGGGATAAGTGCAATGACTGCTTTATTAGCAGGAACTATAATAGCATCAACAGACCCAGCTACTCTTGTACCTATATTTAATCAGGTAAAGATAAAGGATAGGGTAAAGCAAACTGTAATAAGTGAATCAGCTTTTAATGATGCAACAGGAGCTATACTAACATCAGCAGTGTTGGCTGTAATTTTGTCAAATAAATTTTCATTAGGTGAAAATATTTATGAATTGGGGACAATGGTTATTGTCGGAGTTTTAGTTGGTTTAATTACAGGAATACTGCTTTTGAAATTAGTTAACGATAAACCTTATGGAATATTTAAAGATTTTGCACCAATAATATCTGTTATTTCAGTTGTAGTTGCATATGAATTATCTACAAAATTGGGTGGAAGTGGATATATGTCTTGCTTTATTGTAGGTATAATAACTGGTAACAAGAAAAACTTTAAAATTTGGTTAAGTCAAAAATCTTATGATGCAGATTTTTATGTTGCTGAAACTTTAGGTACTATTTGTCGTATGGCAATATTCATAATATTGGGTAGCCAGGTTAATTTAGCTCAATTAAGTAAATATTTTATGCCATCTGTAATTACAGTATTAGTATTAATGTTTATAGCAAGACCACTTTGCGTTTTAGTTTGTACACTTGTAGATAGAGAAGCAAAATGGAGTAAAAGTGAAATATTATTTATGATGTGGGTAAGAGAAACTGGCGTAATACCAGCAGCACTTTGTGGTATTATTTCAGCAATGAAAGTTCCTGGATACGAAGTAATTTCATCCATAGTATTCATGACTATACTGATTACATTAGTAATACAAGGAAGTACTACAAAATTAGTAGCTAAAAAACTTGGATTATTAGAAGAAGAAGTGATAAATATAAGTGAAAAAGTATCAACTTTTTAAATTTTTACTTTAAATAATACCTATTAATGGCTATTTTAATATTGTCTAATGATGATTATTGAAATAGTCATTTTTTTATGTATAAGTAATTTACAGAATTTACATATTAGACATATTTATTATCAAAATTTGTTGAAGCTATGATATAATTAGTTGTATTTAAAATAAGAATAGCAAATAAGGGAGGAAATTTATGTTTACGGTTATGGATATTGTACAGCCAGATACAGTAGAAGAAGCGTACTCAATTTTAAATAAAAGAAAAACCAATCAAGTGATTGGTGGAAGTGCTTTTTTAAGAATGGGGAAAAAAAGAATAGGAACAGGAATAGAATTATCTAACTTAAATTTAGATTATATAAAAGAATATGAAGATTATGTTGAGATTGGTTCTATGACTACTTTTAGAACATTAGAAACAAGTTCAATAATAAAAAATAATTTTGGAAGATTAATAGAAGATTCAGTTAAAGATATAATAGGAATTCAGTTTAGAAATGTAGTAACAGTTGGGGCTACAGTGTTTTCTAAATATGGTTTCTCTGACTTGATAGTAGCATTACTTTCATTAGATACAGAAGTAGAATTATATAAGGCTGGAAGAATTAGTCTTGAAGAGTTTCTAAATAGAGATTATGAGAAAGATTTATTGATTAAGGTATACATAAAGAAGACAAATAAAAATGCTTCTTATAAATCGCTGAGAAATGCAAAAAGTGATTATCCTGTTTTAAATGTATCTGTATCAAAACACATGGGGAAATTTAAGTTATGTGTAGGAGCAAGACCTCAGAAAGCTACGATTGCAAAACAAGCTAGTGAATTCCTATCTAATAATGAAATCAACGAAATTAATATAGATAAAGCAATAGAAATAGCATCAGAAGAACTAACTTTTGGTTCTAACATGAGAGCATCTAGGGATTACAGAAAAGCTATGAGTAAGGTACTTTTAAAAAGAGCTATAATGGAGGTTATTTAATGTTAGTGAAGATTAATATAAATGGAAAGAAAAAAAGTGTCGATATAGAACCAGAAGAATATCTGGTTGATACTTTGAGAAAAGTTGGTAATTTAAGTGTAAAAAGAGGTTGTGACACAGGATGTTGTGGTCTCTGTACAGTCTTAATTGACAAGAAACCTACATTATCTTGTGCAACATTAACATTGAGAGTTTTAAATAAGGAAATAACTACAATTGAAGGTTTAGAAAATGAAGTTAGAGAATTTAGTGAAGTTTTGGTAAAAGAAGGAGCTGAACAATGTGGTTTCTGTTCTCCTGGTTTTATACTTACTGTACTTGCAATGAAGGATGAACTTGAAAATCCTACAGATGAAGAAATAAAACATTATCTAACAGGAAATCTATGTAGATGCACAGGTTATATGGGACAGTTAAGAGCTATCAAGACTTATCTGGAGGTAAAATAGAACATGAATATAGTTGGAAAAGGAATCAAAAAAATAGATGGAATGAGTATCACAACAGGAAAACCTGTATATACAGATGATTTATCAGCAAAAGATGCTTTGGTGGTAAAAATACTTAGGAGTCCTCATGCTTATGCAAAGATAAAAGATATAGATACATCAAAGGCAGAAATGGTTGATGGCGTTGAATGTATCTTAACATATAAAGATGTACCAAAATCTAGATTTACACTTGCTGGTCAGACATATCCAGAGCCATCTCCATATGATAGATTAATTCTGGAAGATGTTGTGAGATATGTAGGTGATGAAGTAGCTATAGTAGCAGCTGTAGATGAAAAAACTGCAATTAAAGCGATGAATCTTATCAAGGTAAAGTATGAAGTACTTACACCTGTTTTGGATTTTGAAGAGGCAATAGGGAATAAAGCTGTGGTACATGATGAAGATAGACATTGTAACTTTGATATAGGTATGCAGAGAGAAAAGAATATCGTATCACATCATGATTATACAAACGGTGATGTGGAAAAAGTACTAAGTAATTGTGATATAGTGATTGAAGAAACTTATTACACTCAAGCCCAAGCACATGCAATGATGGAAACATATAGAGCATACAATTATTTAGACCATACTGGAAGATTGGTTGTAGTAAGCTCAACTCAAATACCATTTCATGTTAAAAGACATTTATCTCGTGCATTAGAACTACCAGCTAGTAAAATTAGGGTTATAAAACCTAGAATTGGTGGTGGATTTGGTGGTAAACAAACTGCATGTGTTGAGATTTTTTCAGCAATTGTAACTTTAAAAACAGGTAAACCGGCTAAAATAATTTATGATAGAAAAGAAACTTTTAATTGTTCAACAAGTAGACATGCAATGAGACTAAAAGTTAGACTAGGTGCTACTAATGATGGAATAATAAAGGCAATAGATATAAATGCACTTTCTGATACAGGAGCATATGGAGAGCATGCTTCTACAACTATCGGTTTGGTTGGAGAAAAAACTTTACCAATGTATAATAAAGTTGAAGCAACAAGATTTATTGCAGATGTGGTATATACTAATAAGATGCCAGCGGGAGCACTTAGAGGGTATGGAGCATCTCAAGGATGTTTTGCTGTTGAATCAACTATAAACATGCTTGCTGATAAGTTAAAAATGGACCCAACAGATTTAAGATTAAAAAATGTAGTAACACAAGGTGAAACTACATTTGCATATGGAAAAACTTTAAATAGTGTTGATTTAATAGAATGTATAAATAAAGGTAAAGAACTTATTGGATGGGATGAAAAATATCCTTGTAAACATCTTGAAAACGGAAAAGTTAGAAGTGTAGGTATGGCAATTACTATGCAAGGTTCTGGTATACAAGGTCTTGATAAGTCTTCAGTCGAAATAAAATTGAATGACTGTGGAGATTATACACTTATGATAGGCTCTACTGATATGGGTACAGGAAGTGATACGATTTTAGCTCAAATGGCTGCTGAAGTTCTTGAAACAAGTATTGAAAACATAACAGTTATATCAGCTGATACTGATTTGGTTCCATATGACCCAGGTTCATATGCTTCAAGTACTACTTATGTAACAGGTATGGCAGTAGTTAAGGCAGCTCAAGATTTAAGAGGAAAAATAATTTCTGCTGGAGCAACTAAATTAGGTGTTGATAAGGATGAAGTAGAATTTGATGGTATAAAGTTAACTAGTAAAAAAGGTAGCACATTATTATTTGATATAGCAGTGGATTCTACAATCGGACCAGATACTAATCAATTGATAGGTTTTGCTTCTCATGGTAGCCCTGTATCACCTCCTCCTTTTATAGCTGGATTTGCAGAAACTGAAATTGACAAAGAAACTGGAAAGGTTGATTTAGTAAATTATGTAGCTGTAGTAGACTGTGGAACAGTTATAAATAAAAATCTAGCTAAGATACAAGTTGAAGGTGGAATTGTTCAAGGGATTGGAATGGCACTATTTGAAGAAGTTAGATATACAAAGAAAGGCAATATGGATACAAATACATTTATGCAGTATAAGATTCCAGCTAGATGTGATATTGGAAATGTTCAAGTAGATTTTGTTGAAACTTATGAGCCAACAGGGCCATTTGGCGCTAAATCTGTTGGAGAAGTTGTTATAAATACACCTTTACCAGCAATACAAGAAGCTGTGTTTAATGGAATTGGTGTGAGAATAAATACACTTCCTATTACACCTGAAAAAGTTTTTATGGCAATGAATAAATGATTATTTATAAAATTTTAGACTAGTTTTACATGTTAAACAACCAGTTATGCCATACCTGTTGAAAGATATTTAATAAGTAGTTATTATAATATTATGAATTTTACTTATTAAATATAAAATTAACTAAGGGGATGATGTTTTGGCTGGAAATCTAAATAATATGAGAGCAGTAAATAATTTTAGAGGAGATAAGAACATTTTAGAATGTTTAGTCAGCTTTGAGGGTCGTTCAATAAATCAGAGAAAAGTAATGGTATTTTTTAAAGAAAAACAAAATCAAATAGAAATTGATTTTGCAGAAGAAGAAATTTCTAAACTAGTTGAAAATGTTGTTTTAAATACATCACATCAGGAAATGTTGTATGATGAAATAGAGAAACAACTAGAAATTGACTGTATAGGTACTTGGATGATATTATCTAAATTAAAAGATGGTAGAATTCATTGATTTCAAAATAAATTATTAGAGCCTAATTTTAAGGCTCTTTTTTACTGTTTTTAATTAACTATAGAAAATTTATTTTTATTTTATAGATAATTATAATATCATATATTTAACATATAGAAAATTGAGTTTATATGTATTATATTGTATAATATAAACTGAAACGATAAAATAGTTCGTTAAAATAATTTGTTTGTATAAAATCAATGTTTAAGTTTATAGATTTTGTATAAAATAAAGTTATGTTATTAATTTTTTAGAAATAAAACTTTTGCTAGGAGAAAGATATGAGAAAAAATAGTATTAATATATCATTAACTGCAGCTATTGCAGCAATCTATGCAGTTTTAACATTATCATTGGGATTTATAAGTTATGGACCAATACAATTTAGGGTAGCTGAAATTATGATGCTTTTGGCATTTTTAGATAAGGGATATATAGTAGGTCTTACATTAGGTTGTTTTTTAGCAAATGTAATAGGACCATATGGTGTACCTGATATAATCTTTGGAACATTAGCCACATTTATAAGTGCAAGTATGATTTATATTACTAGAAAGTTAGGTGGGCAAAATAAAAGTACTTTGATTATAGCTTCTTTATGGCCTACTATTATAAATTCGATTGTAGTTGGACTAATGTTAAATATATTCTTTGGGCTTCCATTAATTCTATCTATGATACAGGTAGGTTTTGGAGAATTTGTAGTAGTAACAATTATAGGAGTGCCATTTTTTTGTTTTTTAATGAAAAAATATAAAAATGTTATTAATATTAAATTTTAAATAGTATACAGTAACTTAATCGATTGAAAGTATTATTAATGGAAAGAGGTGTTTATTTGTCAAAAGTAAAAAGATTGACTAATGTCTGGACATATATTAATGATATGCAAAAATTTACAATAAAAGAGTTATCAGAGGAATTTAATCTTTCAGCTAAAACTATACAGCGATATTTAAAAGAATTAAATAAAATGGGACTTCCAATTCAAGCAGAACAAGGTAGAAATGGAGGGTATAGAGTACTAAATAATAGCTATATACCTCCTATTATATTTACAGAAAAAGAAGTTATGACCATACTATTTGCACTCAAATCACTTCAGGGATATAAGGATAAATCAATGGAACCAGAAGTTAATTCCATAATGAGAAAAGTAAGCTATGAACGTAAAAGTAACATAAAAATAGGTATAGAAAACATAAAAAGATATATTGATTTTATAACTAATGATGGAGATTTTAAAAGCAGTGATGTGACTGAGTTTTTTAAAGCTTCATCAGAGTCTTTGATTTTAAATATTAAATATAAGCGTGGAAATCAAATTTTGGAAAAGAGTATATGTCCTATAGGTATATATTCAAATAAAGGAACATGGTTTTCACCAGTCTATGATTATAAAAGTGATAAAATTATTTTGATTCGTATAAATAAGATAATTGAGATTAAAAAAGTAGGCAAAAGTAAAGGAGTACATATAAGTTTGAAAGAGTGGTTAGATACAGTATATAATAATTTATATGGGACCATGTCAGCTACTAAAAAAATTGGTGAAACTATCTACTTAAATGTATTATTAACCAAAGAAGGTGTTTCTAAAATAAAGGACAGTTTTTATGATTTAGATATAGAGTCGAATGAAGATGGCAGTGGAATAATTAATACACTCATAAAAATTGAAGAAGTAGATTGGTATGTTTCTATTTTATTTTTAATTGGAAGTAATGCTAAAGTTATAGAACCAAAATTTATGAATAAGTTACTTTATGATAAGGCCAATGAGTTAAGATATTTTTATGAAGAAAATATGGTATAATATTTAAAAATATTAAAATTAAATAATTATTAAGGAGATATATGTTATAATGGAAAATTTTAATAAGAATGCTAAGATAATTGGTATTGGAGTTGAAGGTATTAATATAATAAATGAAATAGAAGAAAAAATAAAAACAAATATGGATATAGAAAGAATTAACATAAGTCAAGAGATTGAAAAAGAATATATTAGAAGTCTTTTAGATGGTGTGGATATATTATTTTTAGTATATTCATCTGAAGACAAACAGATTAGAGAAATTATAAAAGCTGTTTCATATATGTCTAATGAAAGAAGAATTTTATCTATAGGCATGAATTGTTCAGAGAAAGAACATAAAGAAGAGTTAGAACTTGGAAGAGAGTTTAAAATCAATAACGACAGTATCTTTAAATTTGTTGATTTAATGAATATCATGATAGAGTCTATCTCGGACTCTTGTATGATAAATATAGATATAACTGATTTAAAAGAAGCTATTGTAGGAGATAAAGGGATTAAGTATTCTTTTGAAGAATTTGAAGATACAAAGAAATATAGTGAAATGGCTGATATTTTATTTGACAAAATGGAATATGTTGGTGAAGAATTTATAAGTAAAAAAGGAATTGTATTTGTTGAAGGAAATACAGAATTCTCTATAATTGAACTGAATGATTTAATCAATAATATTCAAAGCAAGATAGAAGAAAGCTATGAAGTAATATTTTCATTATACATAAAGGAAAATTTAGATGGAAATATTAAAGTAGGTTTGTTGTATAATTAGTATATTTTAGATATTAAGGAGAGAATATATGTCTGAAAATATAGGAGTTACAGGATATTGGTTAATGGAAGAATTTTTTTATCAAGAAACAGACACACCACAGATTTTTAGAGAAGAAAGTATAATTGCACTTGGATTTGATATAAAAATAAATTTAAAAAAAGTATTCAGTATGGGAAAGAAATCAGAAAAATATATTAATGATAACTGTAATGACAAAGACTTTATAAAAAAGTTTATGTTAATTAAAAAAGGAGATTATTTTTTATATAAGGCATATCAAAATATAGACGAAAAAGTTAAATGTAGTGTGTCTATTGGTATGGTTGAAGAAAACTTTGAAAATGGTTATGAACTAAGTCATATTTTAGGACATACATTGCCAGTAAAGTGGATGTATAGCTTTGATACAGTTTCAAATTGCAAAGTATATACAAGTGAATTTTATAAATTAAGTGATAGAGAGATTAGTGCATACTTAGAAATTATTAAGTTACAGAATAAGAAATCATTGAGAAAAAGAATAGAAGAAAGTGATAATAATAAATGGTATTTAAAAAATTATTATTACAAAAATGTAGATAAGTGTGTTGATAATGAAGAATTATTTATTCAGCCTATTAATCCAGAACAGTTAGAATTTCTAAAAAATATAAATACAGATGATTATATTTTAGTATATAATAGCGAGAAGGTAATCTGTGAAAATGACCATACAATGAAAAGCCTATTTGGTGTATGTCAAGTTATGGAAGGATTTGATAAAGAGAAAATAAATATTTTGGAAGGCGGATATTTTTTACCAGTAAAGTGGATAGAGTATGAAAAAGAAAATATAGATGGAAATGCGTGGGTTGTATTTGAAAATAATAGTTTAGCTGAAAAGTATATAAAGAGGTTTACTAACAAAATGTCTTTAAATACCATACTTTATGGTCCACCAGGAACTGGTAAAACATATAACACAAAACAAATGGCTTATAATCTAGTAAATGAAACCAGTTTAAAAAATAGAGATTATACAAGCTATGCAGATTATAAAAACAATGTAGAATTTTGTACATTTCATCAATCATATGGGTATGAGGAATTTATAGAAGGACTAAAGTCTGATGGTAAAGGCAATTTTAAGCCAGAAGATGGTATATTAAAGGATATAGCTATAGAAGCATGTTACGATGCATTGAAGTTTGAAATAAAGTTAAAATTTGAATTAGAAAAACATAGCTTGACTTTAGAGGAGATAAAAACTAGAAAAAAGAAGCTAGTATTAGAGAATATAGAATCTAATTATAGTTTTAATTTTGAAGAAGCGGAAAATTATATTTTAATAATAGATGAAATTAATAGAGGTAATATATCTAAAATCTTTGGTGAGTTAATAACATTATTGGAAGAGGATAAAAGACTTACTAAACCAAATCAGACTATTGTCAAGCTACCATATTCAAAAGAAAAATTTTTTTTACCTCCAAATTTGTATATAGTTGGAACTATGAATACATCAGATAAATCAATCGCACTCCTAGACATAGCTTTAAGAAGAAGATTTAATTTTGAAGAAATTATGCCAGATTATGATTTATTGCCTATTATAGATGGTATAGATGTTAGAAATATGTTATATACAATTAATAAAAGAATAGAGTTTTTATATGATAGAGACCATGTAATTGGACAAGCTTATCTACTTAGCGTAGAAAATATTAATGATATAGTAGTAGTATTTAGAAGGAAGATAATACCACTCCTTCAAGAGTATTTTTATTATGATTCAGAAAAAGTAGGTATGATTTTAGGTGGTATAGGAAGAAATGAAAAAGATAAATATATTGTTTACAAGGAGGAGCTTATAGCTTCTGAGTTATTTAAAAGTAATAATACGCCAATATTGGAAAGCAAAATTAATTACTGTATAAAACACAACATATCTAGTGAGGAGTTAAAAAATATATATGAGTAAAAATATATATGTTAAAGAAACTTATGAATGGATAAGAGTAGGTAATGGTGAAAATGAGCTTACAGAAATTGAATATGAAAAATTACTTAAATATCTAGAAAATAATAATGGTATATTAAAGAGTAACATAATAGATATTAAGTACAAAAAGCTTAGATTCATAAACTATGTAGGTGTTATATGTTTTGAAAATGTAATACTTGAAATACTTCCTAAATTGTCATTAAGTGATAATCTTGTAAAAGACAGAGAAATGCTGTTACAAATGCTTTCTACATGTAATAAAATTCCAATTATAATGAACGAAAACATAAGATTAAGTTTAAAAAATTATAATCTCTTAAATTTTTTTGCTATGTATTTTATTGAGAGCATGCAAACACAGATTAAGAGAGGAATCCATTTTGAATATATAAATAAAATAGAGAATTCAAATGTTATAAGAGGTAAAATATTATTAAGTACATATGCAAGAGAAAAAAGTATTTCTCCAATGAAAATAAAATGTGAGTATGATGAATATAGTGAAAATAATTTCTTGAATCAAGTTCTTAAAAAAGCATGTCTATCTATTCTATGTAGAATAAATGATAACTCAATTCAATGCAAGATTAAAAAACTTTTAAGATATTTTCAAAATGTAGATTTAATTTATATAAATAGAAAAAAACTATTAGATTATAAATTTTATAAAAATAATGATAGATTTAAAGATTGTTATTTATTGGCTAGACTTATACTTTTAAATTTATCTATGGATAACAGCGAAAATAATCAAGAGGCATTTTCTATATTATTTGAAATAAATACTTTGTATGAAGAATATATAGGAATTTTAATAAAAAGTATCTGGGATAATGCATTTAGAGAGACCTATATACAAGATAAGAGTAAATTTCTTTTAAAAAATGAACAAACAGGGAAGAAAAATTTTAATTTAAGACCAGATATAGTTTTATATGACTTAAAAAATGAATATGAAATTATAATTGATACTAAGTGGAAAGCTATTGAAGTAGATTCAAATGTTTTTTATAGGTCAAGTGATATATATCAGATGTATGCATATATAACAACATATGAAAGTGCAAAAAGATGTATTTTATTATATCCTTGTATTCAAAAAGATAAAAATTATAGTTCTTGGAAATTATCAGAATCATTTAAAGGTAAGTCTATAGAAGCAAAAACTGTGAGATTAGATGATATAAAAAACACAAAGAATGATTTGAAAAAGATAATATTTAATTATAATTTTAAAAAATAATAAAAATACCTTATAAAATGATAAAAATACTTTTATATGTAGGAAAAAACTATAATGTATAGAAAAAATTTTATAGAAATCTTAAATTAAAAAAATTATTTATATATTAAAGTATGGCATTGTAATTGCTTATTTAATACAGGATGCTTAAAAATTTAAAAAAGTATATCTACTAAATTGAAATTGGTAGATATACTTTTTATTAAGCTCTATTTAAAAAATAAAATAATATTATTAAATTATAACTAAACTTTTCTGTTATGATATAATTAAATAAATAATGTAAGTGATTATTATATAGAATACTTATTTGGAGTTGATATTTTATGGACAAACACAGTGATTCAGTAATGTATGGTGGAATGGAAGTATACAATATTTGGGGGACAACAACTGTAGACTCTATAATTGGAGAGTCTGATGTAATGCGTGTACTTAAAAATAGAATTTGCAAGATTGGAAATAGTGATTCTACTGTAGCTATAACTGGAGAAAGTGGCACTGGAAAAGAGTTAATAGCAAGAGCCATTCATCTTGCAGGAAACAGAGGGAATAAAACATTCGTTGCTATAAACTGTGCTGCTATACCAGAACCTCTACTGGAAAGTGAACTTTTTGGATATACAAAAGGAGCTTTTAGTGGAGCAGATTCAAAAGGTAAAATTGGTAAATTTGAATTGGCAAATGGAGGAGTTGTATTTTTAGATGAGATAGGAGATATGCCAATTCAATTACAATCAAAGCTATTGAGAGTATTACAGGAAAAGAAGTTTACAAGAATAGGTTCAAATGAACTAATTGATATAGATGTTAGAATCATATCAGCTACTAATAGAGATTTATTTGAGCTGGTTAAGGAAAATAAATTTAGAGAAGACTTATACTATAGATTAAATGTAATACCTTTAGAAGTACCTCCACTTAGAGAAAGAGGAGATGATATACAAATATTAATAAACAATTTTATAGATAAATATTCGAGAAAGATGAAGAAAAATGTATACCATATAGAACCAGATGTAGAGCATATGTTGCTTAAATATCCCTGGCCAGGGAATATTAGGGAGTTGGAAAACACTATAGAGTTGGCCTTAAATCTCCTTGAAGAAGATGGAATAATACATAAAGGTATAATAAACAAAAAAATAATTGAATATTTTAAGCTAAATAATATAAATATAAAACTGTTTGAGGAAAATGACTATGAAATAAGTATGGAACAAGACATACTTACACTTGAAGAATTTGAAAGAGCGTATATAAAGAAAGTGTTAAAGTTTTATGGAAGTGATACTAAGTCTAAAAAGCTAGCTGCTAAAAAACTTGGAATATCACTAGCTACATTGTACAGAAAAATAGATGTATAATAATTAGATTTTTTATTCTCAATTCTAAAATTTGAAATTATAAAATTGATAAAAAACACATGGAAAATTATTTTCCATGTGTTTTTTTTTGTTATAGTATTTCTATTATCCAAAAATAAAAAAAATTTGAAAGAATTTAAAAAAATAAATGCTTTATCAAATTATCAAATACTAACAAATATAATAAAAATTATATATGTAAAACAATTATGTTAAAAATTTGGCATTATAATTGCTTCATATTAAATTGAGATGACAAAATAAAAAAAAGAAAGGATGTTGTATGAGATAATAATAACTGTCATTAAAAAATAGTTGGGAGTGATAACCTTGAGTAAATATCAAAAAAATGTTTCGATGTTTGATATTGATGGAAGGCCACCAATTTTAAAGTGTTTGCCACTATCAATGCAGCATATATTGGCAATGATAGTTGGGACTGTTACAGTACCTATAGTTGTAGGAGGAGCTGTGGGTGTTAGTCCTACACAAATAACACTATTAGTACAATATGCATTAATAATAGCTGGTATATCAACTCTTATACAACTATATCCAATAGGAAATATTGGTTCAAGATTGCCTATAATTTTTGGCGTTGGTTTTACTTATGTACCAACACTTGTAGCGGTTGGAGGAAATTATGGATTAGCAAGCATCTTAGGTGCACAATTAATAGGGGGAGTAGCTACAGTATTAATAGGAGTATTCATAAAAAAGATAAGAAAATTTTTTCCGAATATAGTTGCAGGAACAGTAGTTTTTACAATTGGATTATCTTTGTATCCTATAGCAATAAATTATATGGCAGGTGGCGTAAATAGCCCTACTTATGGCTCTATGCAAAATTGGGCAGTAGCAGCTATAACACTAGTGGTAGTTATAGGTCTTAGTCAATTTGCAAAAGGGTATGCAAAATTGGCAGCAATATTTTTGGGAATTATAGTTGGATATTGTGTATCTTTAGTTTTGGGTATAATAAATTTTGACCCTATTAGAGAGGCAGCTTGGTTTGCAGTACCTAAACCACTTGAATTTGGAATGAAATTTGATATGCCTGTAGTAATATCAGTAGTAATTGTAAGTATAATCAATGCTGTTCAAGCAATTGGGGATTTATCAGCTACTACAATAGGAGGTATGGATAGGAATATCACAGATAAAGAATTATCAAGTGGTGTAATAGGAAGTGGATTTTGTACTATGATAGGAGCTTTGTTTGGAGGTTTGCCACCATCATCATATAGCCAAAATGTAGGGATGGTAGCTATGAACAAAGTAATAAGTAGATTTGTGCTTGGAATAGCTGGTATATTTATGTTATTATCGGGGTTTGTACCTAAATTTGGTGCATTAATGACCACTATACCATATTCTGTTTTAGGGGGAGCGACAATATCTATATTTAGTATGATAACAATGACAGGAATAAAGTTAATTATTACAGAAGAGTTGTCATCAAGAAATATTACAATTGTTGGTTTGGCGATTGCTTTAGGCATGGGAATAACATCAGTCCCAGCAGCTCAAGAGGCATTTCCTTCATTTGTAAAATTAGTGTTTGGAGAATCTCCAATAGTAATTGCGACATTAGTTGCATTCGTTTTAAATCTAATAATACCAAATAAAAGTCTAGAGGATGAAGCTAAAGAAAGAGCTGTTATGGAGGAGACTAATTAAAATATAATAATTTGAAAGGTTTGTTTAAATTATTTATTATGAGATTGTTAGATTATTTTTGATAGCTATTCATTTTAATGAAAAATTTAACAAAAAATATATACCAGACAATTAATATTTATTCAAGTAGAAAATCGGGGAGGGCATATTTACAAATTTGTTAGTTTTTTATAAAAATAGCTCAGTTTAGCTGTGTTCATCGGTTGAGCAATAAATTCATGGTCATAAAAATATTTATAGAAAATAATTATAAAAATATTTAGTCAAGATATTTATGTATGGGAGGATTTATTTTATGAAAACACGTAATACTTCAAAATATGATGTCGATGGGATACCACCACTAAAGGAATCAATACCTTTAGCTTTACAACATCTATTAGCAATGATAGTAGGAAATATGGTACCTGCGATATTAATAGCAAACGTGGTAGGACTTAACCAGGGGCAAGCAACAATGTTGATTCAGGGTTCTATGTTAGCAGCAGGTTTAGCAACATTTTTACAATTATATCCAATACCTTTATTTAAAGGATTTAAATTAGGCTCAAGATTACCTGTAATGATGGGAATGAGTTATGTATTTTTAGGAGCATGTCTTTCAGTAGCAGCCAAAGATGGTTTAGCTGCTCTATTTGGAGCACAGATTGCTGCTGGGGTAATCGTATTCTTTGTAGGATTTGGAGTTAAGAAAATTAGACATATATTCACTCCAATAGTTTCTGGAACTATAATAGCATGTATGGGACTTGGATTATTTACAACAGCTATAAAGAATTTAGCAGGAGGAGAGGGTGCACAAACATTTGGAAGTCCAATAAACTTTATTGTAGGAGTTATAGTTGCTTTTGTAATAATAATGATAAATAAATATGGTAAAGGTCTAGTAAAAAATTCTTCAATATTGATAGGAATATTAGTAGGTTATGCTATATCTTTAGTTTTAGGATTAGTTGATTTCTCAGCAGTTCAAGGAGCAGCTATAGTATCTTTACCAACACCAGCAGCTTTTGGATTAGAATTTAGACCAGAGTTAATAGTAATGTTTACTATTATTTACATAATAGGTATAGCTGATATGATGGGTGCATGTACAATAGCTACAATAGGAGCAATGGATAGAGAGGTAACTGATGAAGAGTTATCATCAGTTGTTTTAGGAAATTCTATAACTTCTATAATTTCATCACTATTTGCGGCTCTTCCAACTGGAGTATTTAGCCAAAATACAGTAATTGTATCTATGAATAAAGTTACAAGTAGATTTGTAATAGCACTAGGTGCACTTGTATTATTACTAGCAGGTATATCTCCAGCATTGGGTGCAATAATGACAACTATACCATCTTGTGTTGTTGGTGGAGCAACTTTAGTAGTATTCTCATCAATAGCAATGTCTGGTTTCTCTATTATGAGTATGGATGGATTCACTGAAGAAAACAATCTTATAGCAGGTGTATCTATAGCAACAAGTATGGGTCTTACAACTGCTCCACAAGTTTTAGACCAATTTCCAGCAACAATTGGAACTGTCCTTGGAGGTTCAAGTATAGTTTCTGGAGCAATAATAGCTGTATTACTTCAAACATTATTTAAATTAAAGTCAAATAAAAAGACTGAAAACGTTACTTCAAACCTTGAGGAAAATATTGGATAAATGTATTAGATATGATATAAGAAAACCATATGATAAAATGTTGTAATGAAAGTATTAAAAGGGGGATTTAAGATGATTGATATACTGATAAAAAATGCAATAATTGTTACAGTTAATAAAGGCAGAGAAGTCATATTTGATGGAGCAATAGCTATTCAAGGTGACAGAATATTGGATATAGGAAATACAGTTGATATTGAGTCTAAGTATCTCGACGCTAAAAAAGTTATAGATGCTAATGGAAAAGTAATATTCCCTGGCTTTATAAATACTCATAATCACTTATTCCAGGTATTATTAAAAGGTCTAGGTGATGATATGGCACTTCATGAGTGGCTAAATACAATGATGTTTCCATCAGCAAAATTCTTAACAGAACAAGATACTTATGATGCTGCAATGCTTGGATGTATGGAGGGTTTAAAAAGTGGTATAACTACAATGGTTGATTATATGCATACTCACAATAGACCAAGACTTACAGATGGAATCGTAAAAGCATATAAAGATTTAGGTATAAGAGGTGTTGTAGGTAGAGGCTGTATAGATTTAGGTATTCATAAAGAACTTATAGAAGATGTGGAAACGGTTGAAAAAGATTTAAGAAGGGTATTTGAAAAATATCACAATTCAGAAAATGGAAGAATAAAAATCTGTGTAGCACCTTCTTCAATGTGGGCTATATCTGAAGAAATGGGTAAAATGCTTTGGAATATAGTTAAAGAATATGATTCATATTTTACAGTTCATATATCTGAAACAGAATTTGCAAGAACAGCAACAAAAGATATACATGGAGAAATAGATATAAAATTACTTGAAAAATGGGGCATAGTAGGTCCAGAAGTTGTAGCAGTACATTGTGTGTGTATAACTGATGAAGACATGGAAATGCTTAAAAAGTATGACATAAAAGTTTCTCATAATGTAGCAAGTAATATGTATCTTGCCTCTGGTGTTGCACCTGTTCCAGAAATGTTAAAAAAAGGTGTAAATGTAAGCTTAGGTCTTGATGGTGCAGCAAGTAACAATGCACAAGATATGATAGAGCTTATGAAACTAACAGCTTTACAACATAAAGTAAATAATTGTGACCCTCTTGCAATTTCTGCAGAGAAAGTTCTTGAAATGGCTACAATAGAGGGAGCAAGAACTCTTAGAATGGAAGATGAAATAGGTTCTTTGGAGATTGGAAAAAAAGCTGACTTGGTAATATTTAACTCAATGCTTTCTCCAAAATCAATACCTCTTCACAATCCTGTATCAACTTTGGTATATTCAGCTAGCATGCACAATGTAGAGAGTGTTCTAGTTGATGGAAACATAATACTTGAAAATGGAAAAGTAACTACAATTGAAAGTGAAGAACAAGTATTATTAAATGCACAACATGCAGCAGAAGAATTATGTAAGAGAGCTAATGTAACTAATAGAATGGAAGGACATAAGTGGAATAGCTTATACTAATATTAAAATAAGATTGTAATAATATTCTATTACAACATTAGTTTATCTGTAGGAGGAGAAAATGGAAAAAATAAAATTAAATATTAATGATTACATGTATGAAATAGAAGTTGAAAAGAATGAAACTCTTTTGCATGTACTTCGTGAAAAATTAAATCTAACTGGAGCGAAACAAGGTTGTAATAGTGGCAGTTGTGGAGCATGTAAAGTTTTGATAGATGGAGTTGACATGAAATCTTGTAAACTTCTTGCAAAAAACTGCGAAGGTAAAGTTATATACACTATAGAAAGTTTTGCTAATGGAGAAAATCTTCATCCAATACAAGAAGCTTTTATAGAAGTTGGAGCTGTACAATGTGGATATTGTACTCCTGGTATGATTATAACAACACAAGCTCTTTTAAATAGAAATGCATCTCCTAATGAAGATGAAATTAGAGAGGCTTTTAAAGAAAATCTCTGTAGATGTACAGGATATGTGAAAATTATAGAAGCTGTAAAATTATCTTCAGCTAGATTAGGGGGTAGATAATTATGGAAAAAGTAATAGGAAAATCATACCCTCTGAAGGATGCAGCTTTAAAAGTTACTGGTCAAATGAAATATGTAGCTGATATAAAACCACAAAATGTACTTTATGCTAAAATGCTTTTAAGCCCTGTAGCACATGCAAAAATAAAAAGTATAGATACAAGTGAAGCTGAGAAAGTAGTAGGAGTTAGAGCTATAGCTACTCATCTCAACACATCACAAAGAAAATACAATGGTTCTTTAAGATTTTATGAGCACAATATACCTGAAAATGAAGTTGTTTTTTCAGATACAGTTAGATTTGTTGGTGACCGTGTTGCAGCAGTTGCAGCAGAAACACCAGAAATAGCAGAAAAAGCTGTAAAACTTATAAAAGTGGAGTATGAAGAGTTACCAGCTGTATTTACTATACAGGATGCAATAAAAGAAGATGCTATATGCATACATGGAGATTCAAACATAGTTTCACAAAATAATATAAATGGAGGAGATGTAGAAAAAGGCTTCAAAGAATGTGATTATATATTTGAAGATGAATACTCTACTCCAGCAATACATCATAGTGCAATAGAGACTCATAGTGTAATTGCACACTATGATTATAATGATAAATTAACTGTACATACACCTTGTCAAAATACATTTGGATTTAGAATAATACTATCTCAAATTTTTGGGATGTCATTAAACAAAGTAAGAGTTATAAGACCTGCTATTGGAGGTTCATTTGGTGGAAAATTAGAACTTACAATTGAACCAGTAGCAGCAGCACTATCAAAAATGACTAGAAGACCAGTTAAAATGGTTCTTACAAGAAAAGAGTCTATGATATCAACAAGAACTCGTCATGGGTCTTTTGTAAAATTAAAAACTGGTGTAAATAAAGATGGAGAAGTAATAGCACAAGATATAAAAATATATACAAATACAGGT
Source organism: Clostridioides sp. ZZV15-6383 (assembly GCF_020657735.1). NCBI lineage: Bacteria > Bacillati > Bacillota > Clostridia > Peptostreptococcales > Peptostreptococcaceae > Clostridioides > Clostridioides sp. ZZV15-6383. The sequence goes on from NZ_JAGWCV010000002.1 coordinate 144,015, forward strand.
GCATATGCATCAAGTGCTTTAAATGTTATAGGTGCACTTAGCCATAAAGTATTTAAAGTTTATAAAATACCAAATATAAAGTTTACTGGAATGCCTGTATATACAAATACACCAATAGCAGGAGCTATGAGAGGTTATGGTTCACCTCAAATATTTATGGCTCAACAAGCTCAATTTGCGAAAATAGCTAAAGAAATAGGTATGGATTTAGTTGATTTCCAAAATAAAAATGCTGTAGAGCCAGATGATGTTGATATAATTTTCCATGGTTCTCTTGGAAATCCTAGAGTATTGGATTGTATAGAACAAGGTAAGAAAATGTTTAAGTGGGATGAAAAGAAAAAACTTCCTAAAGAAGAAGGAAAATATTTAAGAGGTATAGGTATGGCAATAGGTGCACATGGTAATGGAGTTTTCGGTGCACATAGAGATGTTGTTACATTGACTCTTAAATTAAATGAAGATGGTACATTGACACTACTTACAGGAGCACATGATATGGGTAATGGTGTTGTAACTATGCAAACAATGATGGTAGCTGAAGTTTTAGGAATAACACCTGATAAAGTTGATACATTTGAAACTGATACTGATGCATGTACATTTAATCTTGGAGATTATGCAAGTAGAGGTGTATTTGTAGAAGGTGGAGGAGCTAAAAAGACAGCAGAAAAATTAAAAACATTAATATTAGAAGAAGCAGAAAAATTGCTTGAAACATCAAAAGAAGAGTTGTATCTGGACAATGGATATGTAATTAGTAAACTTGATGAAAATATAAAAGCATCACTTTCTGATGTTGCAGTATATAGTCAAAGTAAGTCATTAAGAGAGTTAACTGTTGTTGAAGACTATTCTTCACCAGCTGGACTTACTTCTTATGGTGTACATTTTGCTGAAGTTTTAGTAGATAAAGAAACTAAGGATATAAAAGTAGTTGATTTTGTAGCTGTACATGATGTTGGTAGAGTTATAAATCCTCTAAATTTAGAGGGTCAATTAGAAGGTGGAATTCATATGGGTCTAGGATACGCATTGAGTGAAGAGTTGGCATTTGATGAGCAAGGTAGACCTAAGGCTACTGATTTTAAAACATATAAATTATTTAGAACTGTAGATATGCCAAAGTGTCAAGTTGCATTTGTAGATAGTTATGAAAAAGCTGGACCTTTTGGTGGTAAGAGTATTGGGGAGTGTGCTGTTGTACCAGTTGCACCAGCTGTTGTAAATGCAGTATATAATGCAACTAATGTAGAAATACATTCATTACCAATAAAATTAAAATAATAGAAGTTAGAGTATAAATAACAATTTATTGTATTTGTAAATGAATAATAAAAATAGATTTATTTGATGAGGAGACATTGTTATGGCAAAGATATTAGGTATTTGTGGAAGTCCACGTAAAGGAGCAACAGAATATGCAATATTAGAAGCTTTGAAAGAAGCAGAAACTATACCTGGTATAGAAACTGAGTATTGGTCAGTTAGAGGGAAAAAAATAAGCCCTTGTGTTCATTGTGATGCATGTATAAGAAAAGAAACTATGTGTATCATAAAAGATGACATACAAGAATTAGAACAAAAAATATTGGAAGCAGATGGAATTATAGTGGGTTCTCCAGTTTATGATATGAATATAACTGCTCAACTTACAGCAGTATTTAATAGACTTCGCCCAATGTATTTAGTTCATCCAGGAAAACTTCAAAATAAGATTGGGGCAGCTATAACTACTGGTGGAACTAGATATGGTGGTCAAGAATTGACAAAACTTCCTATAATAAATTTCTTCCTAATGCATGAAATGTTAGTATCTGGAGGTTTAGGAGGATGCTATATAGGTGGTACAATATGGAGTAAAGATGGAAAAGCAAAAGGTGCTCAAGAGGACGAAACAGGTATGGACACTGTAAGAAGACTTGGAAAAGGTGCTGCAGAAGCTGTTATGGTTTCTAAGTTTGGTCTTGAAAAATGGAATGTTGTAAAAGAAGAATTGAATGTTAAAAAAGATGAAAAATCACCTCTTAGAGACCATTAAAAAGAGTTTACCAATCTCCTTGGACTTGACATTCATATAATTTAGTTTTAACCTATAAAGGTACACCATTGGAGTACTAAAATAAATTGGTTTGAGATGTAATGGTCTAAAAGGATGGTAAGAATATGAAAAAAATAGTTGTTCCAATTATTATATTGTGTTCGGTTATGTTAAGTGCGTGTAATGATAAAACATCACAAAAATTAAGTAGTAACTCTGATTTTGATGGGACGGTATTGGAAGTTAATGCTGATGGAAACATGAATAATAGTGATTCTGTTGAACTTGGTGTGCCTCTGTCCTCTTTGTCACCATATGAGGAGCCTGCAAAAGTAGCCATCAAAGAACAATTGGGAGTGAAAGTTCCAGGAGAGGCTAAAATTACTTCCTCGAGTTTTGACAAAACAGATTCTTCTTTAATCTTTACTTGGACAGTCAAGGGAAAAAACGAATACACAGATTACTATTCCGTATCATTTGATAATGTCAACATTAAAAAAGGAACAGGAGACGTGATTTATGTACGTTCACAAGGAGTGGCAGCATTTATGTTAACTGAAAAATTGACTGTATCTGCTATAAATTCGTTTTCAAATATGCTTAATACACCTATACCAGAAGGGAGCAAACTTGTTGTTGATATATCAGCATATGATGGTGAGCGTTCTGTTTCTTTTAACTGGTGGGAACCTAAACAAGATATGAAAGCAACTGTTGCTAAATATTGTGCTGGCTATGAACAGGTAAACTCTGATTATAGTGATGCTACCTTGGTGCTACTTGAGACAGTTGAGGAAGAAAACTTGCTTGATAAAGGGAAATACACTGATAATGAAATACAAGAAATGAGAAAATCTGCAGAAGCATTTACTTTTTCAAAAAAAATAAAGACATCTGGATATGCCAGATATAAAATTGAAACTCCAGGAGAAAGAGGAAATGTAGCATTTTACTTTAATTTGAAAAATAATAAGTATAAATCTGCAATCATTTATGTAAATGCTAAAGGTAAAATTGTTGGTTTTGCTTTATCAGCAAATACTGCAACTGAAAACTAAGTTGATACAGTTACAGAAGGTCAGCTATTTATTCAGATTGCTGTCTTATTCTAACTTAGCTTTATAAAATGAGTTTATAAAAAGTTTTGGTGTAGTGTTAGAAAGAGAACATAAATGCCCATAATGTTTAGGTTTGTGATATATCATAAGTACTTATATACATACGAGTCGAATTTTTACTATTTACTCAGTAAAAGTGGGTGTCTCAAAATGAACTTTTTAGTTCATGAGACACCCTTTTTTGTATGAAATCAAATATATTTTCATCATTTCAACAATGAAAAAGAAGCTTATCTCTATTTTGAGACAGCCCCTTTTATGTATTTTGTTAAAATTTCTATGTCAAAAAATACATATGGAATACGTTTTAAGTACTATTTTTTAAATTTTAAAAATGAGAATTAAAAAGTGAGAAGATAAAAAAGGTTTTTTTATTATCAAATTCTATATACATTAGATAATCCAATAGATAAAGGTAAAAAAAGTTGAAAGTATTGCAAATTCTATGCTGAATAGCTATAGAAAAATATTCGATATATGTTAAGTATTGGCATGTTAATTGCTAATATATAAAGTATAAAAATTTAACAATAATTTGGAGGTATTTTAGATGCTAAAAGAAATTAAATGGAAAGTAAACAATCTGCCAAAGGGCGATAAGGAAAATTGTATCAAATTTTTAAATGAAGAAGAAATAACTAAGGTTAGAAACTTCCATAAAAGCTTTCCTCAGTATAAAGAAACTCCATTAGCAAACCTAGAAGGTTTAGCAAAAAAATTAGGTGTTGCAGGAGTATATGTAAAGGATGAATCTTACAGATTTGGATTAAATGCATTTAAAGTTTTGGGTGGTTCTTACTCTATGGGTAAATACTTAGCTCAAAGATTAGATACAGATATATCAGAGTTAGGATATGAAAAATTAATTTCAAAAGAAATAAAAGAACAATTAGGAGAAATCACTTTCTTTACAGCTACAGATGGAAATCATGGTAGAGGAGTTGCTTGGACAGCTAATAAATTAGGTCAGAAATCTGTTGTATTAATGCCAAAAGGTTCTTCTGAATTTAGATTAAATAAAATCAAAGGAGAAGGTGCAGATGCTAGTATAACAGACCTAAATTATGATGATGCAGTAAGGTTAGCTAATGAATATGCAGAAGCTGATGACCATGGTGTAATGGTTCAAGATACAGCATGGGACGGATATGAAGAAATACCAGCATGGATAATGCAAGGATATGGAACTATGGCTCAAGAAGCTATAGAACAATTAAAAGAATATGGAGTAGACAGACCAACGCATGTATTTGTGCAAGCTGGAGTTGGTTCACTTGCTGGTGCAGTTCAAGGATATGTTGCTTCAATATATGATGAATGTCCAATAACAGTAGTAGTAGAGGCTGATGAAGCAGATTGTTACTATAAATCAGCAGAAGCAGGAGATGGAAAACCAAGATTTGTAGGTGGAGATATGCCAACTATAATGGCAGGGCTTGCTTGTGGGGAACCAAATACTATAGGATTTGAGGTATTAAAAAACCATGCAGCAGCATTCGTTTCAGCACCAGACTGGGTTTCTGCTAAAGGTATGAGAACATTGGGAAATCCTTTAAATGGTGACGAAAAAGTAATCTCTGGAGAGTCTGGAGCAGTTACAACTGGTCTTTTAGTAGCAGCTATGGAAAGAGAAGATTTAGCAGATTTAAGAAAAGATTTGAAATTAGATGAAAACTCAAGAATACTTTTAATAAGTACAGAAGGAGATACTGACCCTGATAAATACAGAAGTATAGTTTGGGATGGAGAGTATCCAAGTATATAAGTAATGATTAAAATATCATTATTAAATACTGATTTACATATTTAGAAGATATATAAATTCTAAAATTTAGAAAATATATAACATATAAAATACGTACATTATAAAAAATCTAGGGGGATAATGAAATGTTAAACGAACAAAGAAAACAAGAAGTAACTGAAATATGCCAAAAATTAATTCAAAATCCTAGTTCTTCTGGAAATGAAGAAGGTGTTGTAAAAGCAATAGAAGAGTCTTTTGAAAAATTAGGTTTTGATAGTTGGTCAAGAGATAGATATGGAAATATAGTAGGATGTATAAAGGGAAACAAACCAGGTAAAAAAATATTATTTGATGGACATATAGACACAGTTCCAGTTCCAGATGCAAGTAAGTGGAGTGTTCCTCCTTTTGAAGGAAGAATAGTAGATGGAAAAATATATGGTAGAGGAACTTCTGACATGAAGGGGCAGTATACAGCAATGATGGCAGCAGTTGCATACTTTGCAAAAGATACTAACAAAGACTTTGAAGGTGAATTGTATGTAGCAGGAGTTGTTCATGAAGAAATATTTGAAGGAGTTTCAGCTAGAGAAATAAGTAAGGCTGTTAAGCCTGATTATGTTGTAATAGGTGAATCTTCAGAATTAAACTTAAAGATTGGTCAAAGAGGTAGAGGGGAAATAGTAGTAGAAACTTTTGGTAAACCAGCTCACTCTGCTAATCCAGAAAAAGGTGTAAATGCAGTTTATAAAATGGCTAATGTAATCCAAAAGATACAACAATTAGTACCTCCAACTCACCCAGTTTTAGGTGATGGAATACTAGTTTTAACAGATATAAAATCTTCTCCATATCCAGGAGCTTCAGTAGTGCCAGATTACTGTAAAGCAACTTTTGACAGAAGATTATTAGTTGGAGAAACAAGAGAAGGAGTATTAGCTCCAATACAAGCATTACTAGATGAAATGATGAAAGAAGACCCAGAATTAACTGCAAAAGTTTCTTATGCAGTTGAAAAAGCTGACTGTTATACAGGAAATACTATAGAAAGTGAAAGATTCTTCCCAGGTTGGTTATACGATGAAGAGGATGAATTTGTTCAAGCAGCATATAAAGGATTAAAAGAAGCTGGAATAGATTCAGAAATAACTCAATACTCATTCTGTACAAATGGAAGCCACTATGCAGGTGAGGCTGGAATAAAAACTATAGGATTTGGTCCTTCTAAAGAAAATCTTGCTCATACAATAGATGAATATATCGAACAAGAACAATTATTTATAGGAACAGAAGGTTACTATGGAATATTAAAATCTGTATATGGAAAATAATATTTAGTTCACAATAAATTATTTAAATATATTCTAGAGGTGCTGAATATAGCACCTTTAGAAAATACAATTATATTTAAATAAGATTATAATATTTAGAAAATACTTTAAAGCTTAAAAGTTAGGAGGTATATATGGGAACAATACTAAGAGGTGGAACTATAATTACCTCTGATAAGACTTATGTAAGTGATTTAAGGATAGAAGATGAAAAGATAGTTGAAATAGGAAATGATTTAGAAATAAATGATGATAAGGTTATTGATGCTACAGGAAAAATTATAATTCCTGGTGGAATAGATACTCATACTCATTTTGATATGAATGCAGGTTCTATTGTAACTGCTGATAATTTTGAAACAGGGACAAGAGCAGCTATAGCTGGAGGAACTACTACCATATTAGATTTTGCAGAAGCCAGTAGAGGTGAAAATCTACTGCAAGGTGTGGAAACATATCATGAAAAAGCAAGTGGAAATTGTTATTGTGATTATGGATTTCATATGACAATTACATGCTTAGATAAAGATACATTTAATCATATGGAAAAGCTTATTTCAGATGGAATTGTATCATTTAAGATGTATATGGCATACGATGGCATGAAAGTAGATGATGGAACAATATACAAGCTTTTAAAAAAAGCTAAAGATTTAGGGTGTATAGTTGGATTTCATTGTGAAAATGGAGATTTACTAGATGTATTGATAGAAGAAAATATACAAAATGGTAATTTAAATCCAAAATATCATCCACTTACAAGACCTAATATAGTTGAGAAAGAGTCTGTTTCAAGACTTGCTGATATAACTAAATTATCAAATTCAAAATCCTATGTAGTCCATCTAAGTTGTAAAGAGTCTCTTGAAACTGTAAAAATAGCTAGAGAAAAAAATATAGATATGATAGTAGAAACATGTCCACAGTATCTATTACTAGAAGACAATTTATATGATAAGGATGGATTTGAGGGTGCTAAATATGTAATGTCTCCTCCTTTAAGAAAAAAAGAAGATATAAATTATCTTTGGGAAGGGTTGGCTAATGGAGATATTCAAACAGTTGGCACAGACCATTGTTCATTTAATTTTAAGGGGCAAAAAGATTTGGGAATTGATGATTTTAGTAAGATACCAAATGGAGCACCTGGTGTTGAACATAGACTACCTCTTTTATATACATATGGAGTCTTAGAAAATAGAATAAGTGTAAATAAATTTGTAGAAGTTACTTCCACAAATGCTGCTAAAATATTTGGGATGTATCCTAAAAAAGGTGAGATAGCTGTCGGAAGTGATGCAGATATAGTCATTTTAAATACTAATAAAGAAGAAACAATTAGTTATAAAACTCAAAAACAAAATGTAGATTATACTCCATATGAGGGGTTCAAAATTAAATGTAAAGTTGAAGATGTATTTTTGAGAGGAAACCATGTAGTACAAAGTTGTAATGTTAAAGAACAGCCAACAGGACAATATATTAAAAGAAAAATTACTAAATAATGCGGGGGGAAATAAGAATGATAGATATACTTATTAAGAATGCCATAATAGTAACTGTGAATAAAGAGAGAGAAGTTATTTTTGATGGGGCATTAGTAGTAAAAGATAACAAGATTGCAGATATTGGGAATTCTAAAGAAATAGAAAGTAAATACACTGATGTTAAAAAAGTAATAGATGCTAAAGGCAAAGTCCTATTCCCAGGTTTTATAAATACACATAATCATTTATTCCAAACTTTATTAAAAGGGTTAGGAGATGATATGGTACTTAAAGATTGGCTAGAAACTATGACGTTTCCAGCAGCTAACTATTTAGAACCAAAAGATACTTATGATGCTGCAATGCTTGGATGTATTGAAGGTCTTAGAAGTGGTATAACAACAATGGTTGACTATATGTATCCTCACAGCAAACCAGGTCTTTGTGATGGAATAATAGATGCTTATAAAGAATTAGGAATAAGAGGAATACTTGGAAGAGGATGTATGAATACAGGAGCTCAATTTGGAGTTCATCCTGGAATAATGCAAGATGTAGAAACGGTTGAAAAAGATGTAAGAAGATTATTTGAAAAACACCATAATACAGCAAATGGAAGAATCAAAATAGGAGTAGCTCCAGCAGCAATATGGTCAAATTCTCAAGAAATGCTTGAGATGCTATGGAGAGTAGTAAAAGAATATGATAATGCTTTATTTACAGTACATATATCAGAAACTCCTTTTGATAGAGAAGCAGCAAAAGAATTGCATGGGCAATATGACATAGATGTTTTAGAAAAATTAGGAATACTAGGGCCAAATGTGCTTATGGTACATTGTGTGTATTTAACTGAAAAGGATATGGAACTTACTAAAAAATATGACATGAAGGTATCTCATAATACAGCAAGTAATATGTACTTATCTTCAGGTGTTGCACCAGTACCAGAAATGCTTAAAAAAGGAATAACAGTTAGTTTGGGAGTAGATGGAGCTGCTAGTAATAACTCTCAAGATATGCTTGAGCTTATGAAATTAACAGCACTTCAACATAAAGTTAATAAGTGTGATCCATTAGCAATGTCAGCAGAAAAAGTTCTTGAGTTAGCAACTATAGATGGAGCAAGAGCTATTGGAATGGAAGATGAGATAGGTTCATTAGAGATAGGTAAAAAAGCAGATTTACTAATATTCAACCCAATGCTTTCACCAAAAGCAATACCTATGCATAATCCAGTATCTACATTAGTATATTCTTCTAGTATGAAAAATATAGAGAGTGTTATAGTAGATGGAAATATAATAATGGAAAATTCAAAAATCTTAACAGCTGATGAAGAGAAAGCATTAAAAGATGCTCAAGATACAGCTGAGAGACTTTGTGTAAGAGGAACTATAAAGAATAGAATGGAAGGTCATAAATGGAATAGTCTTTATTAATAAATGTGACTTTATTCCTGAATAAGTATAATAAAAACTTTAGCTTAAAAATATGAGTTTTGAGGTGATTTATTTGATTATCAAATGTACCATAAATAACAAAGAAAAAGAATTAAGTATAAGACCAGATGAATTTTTAGCAGATACACTAAGAAAAAATGGATATGTAAGTGTTAAAAAAGGATGTGATACTGGCTCATGTGGCTTATGTACAGTAATGGTAAATGACAAGGCAGTGCTTTCTTGTAATTATCTTACTGCTAGAGTAGATGGTCAACACATCACAACACTTGAAGGTGTCTTGGATGAAGCAAAGAAATTTGGGGATTTTCTTGCAGATGAAGGAGCTGACCAATGTGGATTTTGTGCTCCTGGATTTATAATGATGGTCTTGGCTATGAAAAGAGAGCTTCAAAATCCAACAGAAGAAGAAGTTATAGATTATGTAAATGGTAACCTTTGTAGATGTACTGGATATAAAGGGCAATTAAGAGCAATACATAAATATTTGAACACTTAAGTTTTAAGTGAAAATTAAATTGATATGGGGAGAGAATATGATAACTATAAAGGAATATGTAGTTCCAAAAAGTTTAGATGAAGCTTATGAACTGCTAATATCAAGAAAAAGCAACATAATACTTGGAGGCTGCGGATTTTTAAAACTAGGTAGTAAAAATATTGGTTCAGCAATAGATTTAAAAGACTTAGCTTTGGACTATATAAATGAAACTGATGATAGCATATTAATTGGAGCAGATACAAGTTTAAGAACTTTAGAATTAAATAAGGTTATTAAAAATTACTGTAATGGAGTAATTTCAAACGCTGTTTCTAATATAGTAGGAGTTCAATTTAGAAGTGGAGCTAGAGTAGGAGCTAGCGTATTTGCTAAGTATGGATTTTCAGATTTAATACCTTCATTACTAGTAGTAGATGCAAAGGTTAAGTTATATAAAAAAGGGGTTATGAACTTAGCTGATTTTTTAGAAAGTGAGCTTGAAAAAGATATATTAATAGAAGTTATATTACCTAAAAAGGATGCTATAGCTATATTTGATTCTATAAGAAAATGTACAGGTGACTTTTCAGTATTAAATGGAGCAATGTTAAAAGAAGGAAGTACTTATAAAATTGCAATAGGGGCTAGACCAAGAAGAGCAAAAATTGCATATAAAGCAAGTGAAATACTAAGCTTAGAAAATGATATAGAAAAAGCTGGAGAAGTATCAAGTGAAGAACTTTCATTTGGAAGTAATATAAGAGGAAGCAAAGAATATAGAAAAGACATGGCAAAAGCTTTAGTAGTGAGAATGTATAATAGTATTGGAGGTGAGTGTGATGGTAAATAAAGAGGTAAGAAAAATAGATAGCGAAGCCATTGTTACTGGCAAACCAATATATACAGAAGATTTAATTTTTCATAAAGATGTTTTAACTATTAAGCTTCTTAGAAGTCCACATGCTTTTGCGAAGATAAAAAACATCGATATAAAAAATGCATTAAAAGTAAAAGGTGTAGTAGATATATTCACTTACAAGGATGTGCCAAATTATAGATATTCAATGGTTGGAGAGTCATATCCAGAAGCATCACCTCATGACCAGTTAATACTTGAAGATATAGTTAGATATGTAGGAGATGAAGTTGCTATAATAGCTGCTGAAGATGAAAGGGCTGCTATTAAAGCTATGAAACTTATAAAAGTTGAATATGAAGTAATGACTCCAATATTGGATGCAAGGGAATCGGAAGGAAATAAAATTTTAATACATGAAGAGGAAGATTTATTTTGTCCATTTGATTTTGGATTGGATGCTACAAAAAATATAGTATCGAGAGAGAAAATGGGCAAAGGAGATGTAGAAAAAGAGTTTAAAGAGAGTGATGTAATAATAGAACAATCTTATATGACTCAATCACAAGCACATTGTATGATGGAGACTCATAGAGCTTATACGTATATAGATACAAATGGTAGATTAGTAGTAACTTCTGCAAATCAATCAGCTTATCATATGAGAAGACAGATTTCTAGAGCATTGGGAATACCTCTTTCAAAAGTAAGAGTAATAAAACCAAGAATAGGTGGAGGCTTTGGTGGAAAAAACATAGCTGTAACAGAGATATATGCATCATTTGTAACTTGGATGACGAAAAGACCAGCAAAACTTATCTATACTAGGGAAGAAACTTTTGCAATGACTAACACTAGACATCAGATGTTTTTTGACATAAAGATTGGAGCAGATAAAGAAGGAAATATAAAAGCTATAGATATGAAAGCATTAAATAACACAGGTGCTTATGGTGACAATGGACCTTCAGTTTGTTCTGAATCAGGACATAATGTACTTCCAACATATAATAATGTACCCGCAATAAAATTTGATGGAAGAACCGTATATACTAATTTAGTTCCAGGGGGAGCGTTAAGAGGATACGGAGCAACTCAAGGTACATTTGCACTTGATTGTGCAATTGACGAATTAGCACATAAACTTAATATGGACCCAACAGAAATAAAGTTGAAAAATATTATAAAAAAGAAAACTGAAGGCGGAATAATGCATTTTCCAATAAGAAGTTGTGCACTTGATGAATGTATAATTAGAGGTAAAAAGCTTATTGGATGGGATGAAAAATATCCTGTTAGAGAGATTGGAAATAATAAGGTAAGAGCTGTTGGAATGTCTGTGGGAACTCATGGTTCTGGTATAGCTAACATAGATATGGCAATAGTAAATATGAGAATGGATGAAGATGGAACTTATAAGTTGTTTTCTGGGTCTTCAGACTTAGGAACTGGTTCTGACACAATACTTGCACAAATAGCTGCAAAAGCATTGAATACATCTATTGACAGAATTTCTGTTTATACAGGAGATACAGATATGTGTCCATATGATACTGGTGCATATGCTTCTTGTACTACTTATGTAACTGGAAATGCTACAATCAAATCTGCTGAAAGTTTAAAACAAAAGATATTAAAAGTAGCACAGAAAAAGTTAGATTTACCAATAGATGATTTAATATTATATGAAGATAGGGTTTGCTATAGTGAAGATGTAGATAAGTTTGTTTTATTAAGTGAACTAGGAAGAGAATCTGTTGGTGGAGGAAATCAAGAGGTTCTATATTCATCTGAATCTTATGGCATACAAGAGAGTGCTAAGCCATTCTTAGCAGGATTTGCTGAGATTGAATTAGACAAAACAACAGGAGAGTTTAAAGTAATAAATTATGCTTGTTCTACTGATTGTGGTACAGTTATGAATCCTGCACTTGCTAGAATACAAGTTGAAGGCGGAGTAACTCAAGGTATAGGGCTTGCAATGTATGAAGACCCTAGACATGGTTCTGATGGAAAACTTCAGACTTCTAATTTATTACAATACAAAGTTCCAACAAAAAAAGATATAGGAAATATATTAGTTGACTTTGTAGATAATTATGAACCGACAGGCCCATATGGAGCTAAATCTTTAGGAGAAATAGTTATTCATACACCTGCACCAGCAATAGCGAATGCAATATATAATGCCACAGGGGTTCGTATAAGAGAACTTCCTATAACTTCTGAGAAAGTTTACATGGCTATGAAAGAATTAAATCAGGGAGGTAAATAAATGATTGCTATAAAAAGTAAATACTTAATATCTTCGGCTGATGAAATATATACAAATTATGCTGTTGTAGTAGAAAATGACATTATAAAAGATATGTTGCCAAATGAAGAAGTTGAAATAAAGTATAAAAATATTGAGGAAATAATAGATAAATCAGATGCTATAGTAATGCCAGGATTTATCAATGGTCATATGCATCAATATGGAGTTCTTTCTAGAGGAATACCAGCAAATGTACATTTTACTGATTTTGAAGGTTTCTTAAATGATTATTGGTGGCCATTTATAGAAAATAGAATAGGATTAAAAGAAGTAAAGGCCACAACTAAAGCATCAGCAATAGAACTTATAGAATCTGGTGTAGTAGCATTTTGTGATACTCTAGAAGCTCCAAACACAGAAGAAGGAACTTTAATTGAGCAAGGTAAAATACTAGAAGAAATAGGTATGAAAGCGATTTTATCTCTAGAAAGTTGCGAGAGAATAAGTTATGAAAATGGAATTAGGTGTCTAGATGAAAATGCTAATTTAATAAAGTGGAGTAGAGAAAATAGCAAGTTAATAAATGGAATAATGTGTACTCATACAAGTTTCACATGTTCAGATAAATTTATTAAAAAAGCTAAAGAAGATGCAAAAAAATTAGATGCACCAATGCAATTCCATTTATGTGAAAGTATATATGAACCAAATTATGCTGAAAAACATTTTGGTAAAAAAGCAGTTGATTATTATAATGATTTAGAAATATTAGATGAAACTGTATTGGCATCTCAGTGTGTAAAAATAAATGATGAAGAAATAGAAGTATTAAAAGAAAAGGGTGTAAAAGTGGTTCATATGCCTCTTAGCAACTGTGAAGTAGGTGGAGGTTTTTCTCCAGTACCAAAAATGATTAAAAAAGGAATAAAAGTAGCACTTGGTACAGACGGATATATAAATGATTTCTTTGAAGTTATGAGAGGTGCATTTTTAATGCATAAATCAGTTGAAGAAGATGCATCTGTAATGCCAGCAAATTTAATATTTAAGATGGCAACAGAGCATGGTGCTCATGTATTAGGGCTTCAAAAATCTGGTAAAATAGTAGTTGGTAATAAGGCTGATATAATAGTTATGGAAGATGAATTTAAAACTCCTGTTACTCTTGATAATATATTTGACCAGATAGTAGTTCAAGGTAAAAAAGAGTTTATATCAAATGTATATATAGATGGTAGACATATTTTAAAAGAAAAACAGTTAGTTGATTTAGATAAAAAATCTATTGTTAAAGAAATGAAAGAAGTTGCTTGTGAATTTTGGAAATTTTAATGAATGTAAATATATATGAAAAGGGGAAGCAGATAATGTATAATTTTTTAGGTAAAGAATTAAAATCACCACTTATAATAGGTTCAGGCCCATTAACATATAGTGCAGCTGGATGTAAGATATTAAGTGATGCAGGAGCAGGGGCAGTTGTTACTAAGACTATAAGAAAAGAAAGAGCTATAAATCCAGCACCACATATGGTCAGAAATACAGCTAATGCTCTTTTAAATAATGAGAAATGGACAGATTTTGAGCCAGAGCAATGGATAGATTTTGAAATACCACAAATGAAAAAAGATGGAACTGTCTGTATAGCTTCAGTAGGTCATACAATCGAAGAAAGTAGTGAATTAGTAGAGAAAGTTGCAAATGCAGGAGCTGACTTTATTGAATTAGTATCTTATGACTATAGAGATTTGATACCAATGCTTAAAGATGCAAAAGAAAGAGTAAATATACCAGTAATAGTCAAGCTTCCTCCTATGATAGATGAAATAGGAGATTTTGCTAAAAAATTAGAAGAAGCAGGAGCGGATGCAATAACTGCTTGTGATTCTGTAGGACCAGCATTTAGAATAGATATAGAAACTGGGCAACCTTTATTAGGTGGAAATGGAATAGGGTATTTAAGTGGTGAGACTATCAAGCCAATAACTTTACAAAGAATATATGAAATAAAAAAACAAGTTAATATACCAATAATTGGGTTAGGTGGATGTGTAAGTGGAGATGATGCCTTAGAAATGATTATGGCAGGCGCTGACTTTGTTGGTATATGTTCAGTAGTAATCTTAAAAGGTGCTCAAGTAATATCTAAAATACATGATGATTTAAAATCTAATCTTAATAGATTAGGATATAATACTATAGAAAATGCTTGTGGTATAGTACATAATCATATGGGAGATGTAAATGAAAGACTTAGTTTTGAATTTACTTATGATGAAGAAAAATGTACTAAATGTAAGATGTGTGAGAGAGTCTGTGCATATCAAGCGAGAAAATTGAACGATAAGATGGAATTAAATGAAGAAGAGTGTAGATATTGTGGTCTTTGTATATCAGTTTGTAAACCAAAAGCACTTGGAAGAAAAATTTCATGTTCAGAATTAAATGTATAGGATATTTTATAAAAACTAATTTAAAAAAATAAGAATTTATATAGAAATGAAGGGTACTATTATTATAATGGTATCCTTTATTTAGTTGTCATTATATTTATCTCCTAATTAATTATTTTTTGAAGTAATTCAGTATGTAATTTTTGTCAATTAAATTTTGAATAACTATTTTCTATATATATGTTAACATTGTATAGCATTTATATAAAATGTTATAATAATTAGTAGGGATGGTGATGTAAGTGGAAGATAAGATTTTAGAATTATTACATATTATAAATAAAGATGTAGGTAGTATGAAAAGTGATATGTCTGAAGTAAAGCAAGATATGAGTTTGATGAAAGAAGATATATCTGAAGTGAAAAAAGAAATAAACTTACTAAAGGAAGACATGTCTGAAATGAAAGAAGAGATAATTGTGCTAAAGGAAGATATGTCTGAAGTAAAACAAGAAGTAAATGAAATGAAGGAAGATATGTCTGAAATGAAAGAAGAGATGAATGTAGTTAAGAAAGATATGTCTGAAGTAAAACAAGAAATAAATGCAATGAAGGAAGATATGTCTGAAATGAAAGAGGAGATAAACACAGTTAAGGAAGATATATCTGAAGTAAAACAAGAAGTAAATACGATGAAAAAAGAAATGAATGGGGTAAAACATGAGATAGGTGTAGTAAAAGAAGATATATCTGAAGTAATGCAAGAAATAACTATAATGAAAGACAATGTTTCTGAAGTGAAATTAGAAATAAACTTTATGCAAAATAAAATAAATAATATTAGTGAAGATATTAGTGGAATTAAAGAAGAGGTAACTATAGCAAACGAAAAATTGTATGGAATTGAAGTTAAAATTGATAGTCTAGAAAGTGAAGAGAAATCAATGAAAGAGAAACAGGTAGAACAGAATAATATTTTAGGAAGTTTATTACATAATTCTGAAATAAATAAAGCCACTCATGATAATATGGAACATAATATAGCATATATAAAAGGTGATACAAACTCTATAAAAGAGGATATAGCTGAAATAAGAAGAGATTTAAATTTAGTAGAGTTAGCTACTAGTAAAAATTGGAGTGATATTGTCAAACTAAAATCAGTCAGATAACATTTTAATAATTTATCATCCACAAAATAAAAATCTTATATAAAAGAACTTATAGTCTTATTACTATTTATTATAAATTTTAGAAATGAAAATAAAAAATTGAGAAAAGACCGTTAAAAAAATATTTTTTGGTCTTTTTTTGTGTAATTATAATGAGTTTATAAAAAGAAAACTTAAAAATTTAAATGATAAAATGTGATAGAACGCTTGAAATAAGTAAAATTTTATCAATGAAAGCATAAAAATTTTATACTATGCAAATGTATGCAAATATTGGCACTAAAATTGCTCTATAAAAATTATAAATGGTAATATGAATAAAATTTTTACTATACAAATAATATTACTATTTGACTTATAGATATTAATATATATCTATAATATAGATAGAAACTTGTATATTTTATGTTGCAGATACAAATATAGTAAAGGAGAGTACATTGGTACAACTGAGATACATAGCTTATTAAGTTTTTCTGTCTTATGAGAATTATATTATAAAATATTCATAAATATTTTGAGTTTAAATTAAAAAATTATTTTATGCTTAGATTAATTATTATTTAATTAATTTAATAACAAAAACAGTGAAAGAGTAAATAATATTATTTACAGGGGGTAAAGCAAAGTATATTAAATAAATTGTACTTTTAGCCCCGTACATAGAGAAATCTATGTAGGACACAACTTTAAAACCAGTAAATCCTAAAGCCTTGCAACTACAATAAAAGATAGAAAGAAACTTTTATGAATGTGGCGAAAACCAGAAACAATAGCAAGGATGGTATATGGTGAGAGCCTAAGTACTTAAGAATGGACATTTGGTCGCCAAGCCTAGAAATAGGAAGGTCAAACGACTATCTCGAGAGAGAGTACACTATAAGCTATTGATAGTGGAAACGGGTTGCTCTTAGCAGGTAATGCTGAAGATGAAGAAATAGTCTACGCTCATATGAAAGTATGAGGTCACTGTACTTAAAGTGACATCTATAAAGTAGCGTTTATAGGTAAATGTTTAAAACTTAAAAATATAAATACTTATGAAAACTTATAACTTATAATGATTAAGATTGAAAGATTTAAACTGAATTAAATTTATTATAAAAAATTAAAAATTCATAGCTATAATATTCTTATGTTTGTAAAGCACTGTATATAACATATACAAAATGATAGAATAGGTTTATTTGTTAATAATTAAATTTATTGTACATATTATTTAAGTTTAAAAACTTAAATGTATATTGTAGTATAATCAAGATTTATAAACTTCATTTAATTTAATATATTAGATTTTTAAGTATTTATATAATTCAATAAGTTTTATGTAACGGGAGTTTTTATTATGAAAGCAAAAAGTACATCAAAATTTGAATTAGACGGAATACCACCACTAAAGGAGTCAATACCTTTAGGGTTACAACACTTAATGGCGATGGTAATAGGAAGTTGTTTGCCAGCAATATTGGTTGCAAATGCAGCTGGACTTAATCATAAGATGTCAACATTATTGATTCAAGCTGCATTAATTTTTGCAGGATTATCAACTTTATTACAATTATATCCAATACCTCTATTTAAAGGATTTAAATTAGGAGGAGGAATACCAGTTATAATGGGAGCTACAGCTATGTTTATAGGAGCTGGAGTATCTGTTGCAGGTAAATATGGATTACCAGTATTATTTGGTTCTCAAATAATAGCTGGTGTAGTAATAATTATAATTGGCTTTGGACTAAAAAAAATACGATTTATATTTACTCCAGTCGTATCTGGGACAATAGTTGCATGTATGGGTCTTGGACTTTTTCCAATAGCTATAAAAAATTTAGCTGGAGGTATGGGAAATGAAACTTTTGGGCATCCAATTAATTTTGTAGTCGGAATATCTGTATCTCTTATGATATTAGGATTAAACAAGTATGGAAAAGGATTGTTTAAAGATGCATCAATATTAGTCAGCATAATTTTTGGATACATTCTATCATTAATTTTAGGGATAGTAAATTTTTCTTCAATTCAAGAGTTTACTTTGGTTGCACTTCCAAAACCACTTGCTTTTGGGTTAGATATAAAAATTGAAGTTGTAGTAATGTTTTCAATAATATATTTGGTTGAGATAGCTGATATTATGGGTGCTTGTACACTTTCTGCGGTAGGAGGACTTAATAGACAAGTTACAGATGAGGAACTTTCTTCTGCTGTTTTAGGAAATGGAGTCCTTTCTACAATAGGTGCTTTATTTTCTGCAACTCCAATGGGGATGTTTGGTCAAAATTCTGCAATCGTTTCTAATACAAAGGTTATAAGTAAATTTGTACTAGCTATTGGAGGAATTGGACTATTTTTGGCAGGAATATCGCCTTTGCTAGCTAATTTAATTAGAACAATCCCTCCTTGTGTAGTTGGAGGAGCAACACTTGTAATATTTTCAACTCTTACAACATCTGGGTTAAGACTTGTTAGTATGGATGGATTTAATCAAGAAAATAGTATGATACTAGGACTTTCTATGGCATCTGGTATAGGATTCATGGTAGTTCCTCAAGTTCTTGAAAAATTTCCAAAGTTTATAGAAACCTTACTTGCAGATTCAAGTGTAGTTTCAGGAGCGATGGTTGCTATAATAGTTCAGGCTTTGTATATGATTAAATTTTCAAGAAATAAGGATAATAAAATTAAGGATAAAGAGGAATATTTGTAACATACAGAGTGAATATATGTGAATTAAGTTTATAGGTATAAATTAAAAGATATATTTAAAACTTTTAGATTTTAATAAGCTTAACGTTAGGGGGATAAGATGGTTACTATAAAAGAATATTCAGTTCCACAAAGTTTAGAAGAAGCATATAAAATTTTAACTTCTAAAAAAAATAATGTTATTTTAGGTGGATGCGGATTTATAAAATTAAGCAATAAAAATATAGGAACAGCTATAGATTTAAAGGACATAAATCTAAATTATATAAAAGATGATGAAAAAAATATTTTGATAGGTGCAGATACTTCTCTTAGAAGTTTAGAAATCGATAAAACTATTAAAAATTACTGTAGTGGAATACTTTCAAAAGCTATTTCTCATATAGTTGGAGTTCAATTTAGACAAGGTGCTAGAATTGGTGCAAGTGTATTTTCAAAATATGGTTTTTCTGACTTAATCCCAGCACTTTTGGTTGTTGGGGCGAAGGTAAGATTATACAATAAAGGAATATTAGAACTAAATGAGTTTTTAGATAGTGAATCAAGTAAAGATATACTGGTTGAAGTGATACTACCAAAAAAAGATGCAATAGCTGTTTTTGATTCAATAAGAAAGTGTACAGGAGATTTTTCTGTATTAAATTCAGCTATGTTAAAAGAAAATGATACTTACAAAATAGCAATTGGAGCAAGACCTCAAAAAGCTAGATTAGCACTTAAAGCAAGTAGCATATTAAGTAAAGAAAAAGATATAGATAAAGCATCTATTATTGCAAGCAAGGAATTGACTTATGGAAGTAATATGAGAGCTAGTAAGGAGTATAGAATTGATATGGCAAGTGCGCTAGTGAAAAGGATGTATGATGCTATTGAGGGAGGGAATAGATAATGATTAATAAGGGGATAAGAAAGATAGATAGTACAGCAATTGTTACAGGAAAACCTCTATATACTGAAGACCTTATTATGCATAAAGATGTTTTGACGTTAAAATTGCTTAGAAGTTCACATGCACATGCTAAAATAAAGAATATAGATACATCAAAAGCCGAAAAAATTCCAGGAGTTGTGGCTATTTATACGTATAAAGATGTAGCACAAGTAAGATATTGTGTTCCAGGTCAGACAGAGCCAGAAGCATCTCCTTATGATAGAGTTCTGCTTGAAGATACAGTTAGATTTGTTGGGGATGAAGTAGCTTTAGTCGCAGCTGAAGATGAAAAAACAGCACTTAAAGCCTTAAAAATGATAAAGGTAGACTATGAGGTTTTAAAACCTGTATTTAATGCAAGAGAAGCAGAAGGAAATGAAGTTGTTATACATCCAGAAAAAGATATAGTAGAGCCATATCCTTTTGGATTAGATGCGAAAAATAATATAGTATCAAAAGAATTTTTTGAATTTGGTGATGTTGAAGCTAAACTTAAAGAAAGTGATTTTGTTGTTGAATCTTCATATAAAACTCAAAGTCAATCGCATTGTATGATGGAAACTCATAGGTCATACTCATACAAAGATATAAATGATAGAATTGTTGTAGTTTCATCATTACAATCACCACACAATGTAAAGAGAATACTTAGAAAAGTGTTGGGAATTCCATCTTCAAAGATAAGAGTGATAAAGCCTAGAATAGGTGGTGGATTTGGAGGAAAGAATATAGCAGCGACAGATATATTCACTGCATTTGTCACTATGAAAACTGGTAGACCAGCAAAATTTGTATTTACAAGAAACGAAACTTTTGTTGGTTCTAATAGTAGGCATGAAATGTTTTTTGATGTTAGAGTGGGTGCAGATAAAGAAGGAAATTTAAAAGCAATAGAGTTAAAATCATTAAATAATACAGGTGCTTATGGTGGTAATGGAGTTTCTGTTTCTTCAGAATCTGGGCATAATACATTGCCAATATATAATGATATTGATGCTGTTAGATTTGATGCCAGAACTGTATATACTAATAGACTACCAGCAGGAGCACTTAGAGGATATGGTGCCACACAGGGAATATTTGCAATAGATAGTGCTATTGACGAATTAGCAAATAAGATTGGAATGGACCCACTTGAATTTAGGGTTAAAAACATAATAGATAGATATACTAATGGAAAAGCAGCTGAAGAAGAAATATTAAGCTGTGAGTTGAAACAATGTATAGAAAAGGGTAAGAAATTAATTAACTGGGATGATAAATATCCATGTAAAGATATAGGAAATAACAAGGTAAGAGCAGTAGGTATGGCAGTGGCAAATCATGGTTCTGGCATACCACGTGTAGATATGGCAACAGTGACTATACGAATGGATGAAGATGGAACATATAAGTTATTATCTGGTCTTGCTGATTTAGGTCAAGGAGCTGATACAATTCAAGCACAAATTGCTGCTGAAACTTTAAATACCACTGTAGATAGAATATCTATTTATACAGGTGATTCAGATTTATGTCCATATGATACAGGAGCATTTGCTTCTTGTACTACAACGGTTACAGGAAATGCAACAATAAAGACAGCAAATAAATTAAAAGAAATATTACTTTCAGTAGCAGAATCAAAGCTAGGATTTAAAAAAGAAGATTTAGAGTTAGGAAAAGACAGAGTTTTTGTTAAAAACGATAACAGTAAGTTTGTGCTATTAGAGGAATTAGGTAGAGAATCAGTTGGAGGCATAGGATTTGCTAGTGATGATGTGCCAGTAGTTTTGGAAGCAACAGAATCTTTTGGTATGTTAAAAAGAATAAAACCATTTATAGCAGGTTTTGCAGAGATAGAACTAGATAAAAATACAGGTGAATATAAGGTAATAAACTTTGCATGTGTACCTGACTGTGGAACAGTTATAAATCCAACTCTGGCTAGAATACAAGTAGAAGGTGGAGTAATGATGGGTATAGGGTTTGCAATGTATGAAGACCCTAGATTTGATAAAGATGGAAGATTATTGACAGATAGTTTCTTACAGTATAAAGTTCCTACAAAAAAAGAAGTGGGAAATATATTGGTAGATTTTGCTGATAATTTCGACCCAGGAGGTCCTTATGGTGCTAAATCCTTAGGAGAAATAGTTATACACACACCAGCACCAGCTATAGCAAATGCAATATTTAATGCTACGGGAGTTCGTATAAGGGAGCTTCCTATGACTTTTGAAAAGGTTTATATGGGTATGAAAAATAATAACAAACAATTATAACAAGTGATATACTATATAAAAGCATATAAATTTAAATTATTTTGTAAAATAAAGTAATTAAATGGACATTATATATGGTGTTTTGTAAAAATACCGTATATAATGTCTAGTAGAGTATATTCTAAAGGAGGTGAGTTTATGACAAGTAGAATAAAAAATATACACTATGGTACTCAGAGACAACAATTAAAAAACTTAACTAAAAAAGAATATCAAGCTCTACGAGAAATGTGTTTCTTGGCAAAGAATTTATATAATGTTGGTACATATAATGTAAGACAGCATTATTTTAATAAAGGAGAACATCTTAATTATGAAGCAAATTATCATGTCTGTAAAGAAAATGAGAATTATAAACTTCTCAATAGTAATATAGCACAACAAATATTAAAAGAAGTTGATAGTTCATTTAGGTCATTTTTTGGTCTAATTAAACTAGCAAAAGAAGGTAAGTATGATTTTAGAGGGATAAAGTCACCTAAATATTTGGACAAGGAAGGCTTTTTTAGCATAATAATAGGTCAAATAAGAATTAAGGAAGATGGTATTCTAAATGTACCTATGTCTCCAGCCTTTAAAAAATTATATGGTAAAGTAAGCATAAAAGTTCCACAAAATATACTAGACAAAAAAATTAAAGAAATAAGAATAATACCTAAACATAAGGCTAGGTTCTTTGAAATTCAGTATTGTTATGAAATACCGAAATCAGAGGAAGTTTCAAATCAAAAAAATGCACTAGCAATAGACTTAGGTTTAGAAAACTTATGTACATGTGTTACCAATTTAGGTGATAGTTTTATCATAGATGGAAAAAGGCTCAAATCTGTGAATCAGTGGGCAAATAAACAGAATGATAAAATAGAGACCTTGAAATTAAAAAAGAATATAACCGCAATCACAAGAAAACAATTTAAGGTCTGGAATAAGAGGAACAATCAAGTTAAAGACTACGTAAACAAAACTTGTTTTTACATAATTGATTACTGTGTAAAAAATAATATTGGTAATTTAATTGTAGGATATAATGCTAAGTTAGAAAAAAGTGATAATATGGAGAGGAAAATATATAGAAATTTTATAAGAATTCCCTTTGGAGAGATAAAAGGGAAGTTAGAATATCTATGTAAAATAAAAAATATCAATTTTATTAGACAAGAAGAAAGTTATACTAGTAAATCTGATTTTTTTGCTGATGATTTCCTACCTAATATAAATGTGGATAATGTGAAAAAATATGACTTTAAAGGTGAAAGAATAACACGTGGTCAGTACAAATCTAGTGTTGGAGTAGTTATAAACGCAGATGTAAATGCGAGTCTTAATATATTAAAAAAATCACAAATAGTTGATTTATCTAGTTTGCAGAATAATCCTCAAATATTAAAGCAACCACAAAGAATAAGAATATCTTAATTATATTTAAAAGATAAACTGATAGCGTAAGCTTACAGCTTAGCGGCGAATTGGATCCGCCTTGTTGTTTACAACAGAATCTATTTACTTTCGAGTTTATGGAATTTCAAAAATCACTTTTACTAAAAAGGTTCAGCTATAAAAATTAAGAGATTAAAAAACTAGTTATAAGAGGTGAAAGTGTGAAATTATCAGATATAATAGAAGAGAACGAAATAATAACTGTAGTTGGAGCAGGAGGAAAGACTTCATTTATAAACTATTTTGCAGATTTTTATAGAGATAAATTAAAAGTTCTCCTTACAACAACAACTAAAATATATGTACCAAGTGATTATGACAATATAATCTTGACAATAGATGGAACTGCTATTCCATCTATTTGTCATGGAGTAACAGTATGTGGAAGCTATATAAATAATGAAAATAAAGTAGTAGGTATTAATTCATCTATTTTGGATGAGATTGTAGACAAATTTGATTTAGTTTTAATAGAGGGAGATGGTTCAAAACGAAAAAGACTTAAAGGTTGGAATGATGGAGAACCAGTAGTATACCATAAAAGTACGAAAACTATAGGTATATTGGATATAACTTCGTTCGGAATGAATATTAATGAAGAGAATATACACAGATTAGATATATTTAAAAAAATAGCAAGTGTAGATACATATAATATTAGTAGTAATTCTACAGTAAGCCTTGAAAACTTAAAAAATACAGTATTAAATCCAAATGGATTATTTAAAAATTATTCTGGAAAAAGAGTGTTATTTATTAATAAAGTTGAAAATGGAAAATATAAAAATTTAGCCATAAAATTAATAAAAAATATTAAGGAATATGAAAGCGAAATAGAAATATTTTATGGAAGTATAAAGCAAAATTTTTGTATAAGATATTGAAGTATTAAAATAGTTTATATGATATTATATATATAGATAATATCAATAACAGTATTATAAAAATCATAGAAGTATCAATACATTATAAATACCAAGGATGATATATATGATAAATGCAGTAATAATGGCATCAGGTTTTGCAAGAAGAATGGGAGCAAATAAACTTTTATTAGATTATAAAGGATGTTCGATAATAGAACATGTATTTAAAGCAGTTAGTAAAATTAGTTTTCATCAAGTTATAGTGGTAAGTCAGTATAAAGAGGTTTTATTATTGTGTAATAAATATGGTTTTAAATATATATATAATAAAAATGCGAATGTAGGTCAAAGTGAATCAATAAAATTGGGGATTTTGAACAGTTCAAAATGTGATGGTTATATGTTTTTTGTAGGAGATCAGCCATTTATTGATAATTTATACATAGATAAAATTATAAATACTTTTAAATTAGATAGAGATTTTATAGTAATTCCAAGATATAAAGATGTATATGGAAATCCAGTTATATTCCCATATAGTAAGAAAGAAGAGTTATTGTCACTTAAAGAAGATGAAAAAGGTAAAACCGTTTTAAAAAATTCATCAAAAATAAAGTATGTAGAAGTTCCTAAGGAAATGCTATTGGACATTGATACAAAAATGGATTATGAAAGAATTGGGGGTAAATTATGAAGTTAATAAAAACTATAGATGCTGTTGGACAAGTTTTATGTCATGACATAACTCAAATAATACCTGGAGAATTTAAAGGAAGAAAGTTTAAAAAAGGTCATGTAATAAAAGAAGAGGATATTCCAGTATTATTGTCTCTTGGTAAAGACAATTTGTATGTATGGGAAAAATTAGAGGGTATGATTCATGAAAATGAAGGTGCATTGTTTTTAAAAGATTTAACTGCTGGAGAAAATTTAGATTTTAGTGAAATAAAGGAAGGAAAGATAGATTTTATAGCAGCATGTGATGGACTTTTAAAAATAGATGTTGATGCACTTTTTGATTTGAATTGTGTTGGCGAGATAATGATGGCTACTCTTCATAATAATTTTATAGTAAATAAAGGCTTAAAAGTAGCTGGAACAAGAGTTATACCTTTAGTTATAGATGAGAAAAAATTAGAAGAGGCAAAAAAAGTAGTTGGTAATAGAAAAATAGTAAATGTAATACCTTTTAAACCGAAGAAGGTAGGTATTGTTACTACAGGAAATGAAGTATTCTATAGCAGAATTGTTGATAAATTTGGACCAGTAATAGAAGAAAAAGTAAAGGGATTTGGCTGTGAAGTTATAGGACAGACTATATGTCCAGATGATAAAGAAGTTATAAAAAATGCAATAAAAGAATTTATAAGTCAAGGAGCAGAACTTATCTGTTGTACTGGTGGTATGAGTGTAGACCCAGATGATGTCACACCAACAGCTATAAAAGAAACTGGAGCTGATTTAGTTACATATGGGTCACCAATATTACCAGGAGCTATGTTTTTACTTGCTTATTATGGGGAAGTTCCAATTATGGGGATACCTGGGTGTGCAATGTATCACAAAACTACAGTATTTGATATAGTCTTATCTAGAGTTTTAATTGATGAAAAACTTGATAAGTATGATATAGCTAGATATGGTCATGGTGGTCTTTGTATGAACTGTGATGTATGTACTTACCCTGCATGTAATTTTGCTAAAATATAATACTATTAAAAAGAGTATTTACAAAATAAGTACTCTTTTTAAATATGAAATAAAATAAACAAATGATACTTTAGAAAAAGCATCATTTGTTTAGAAGTTATAATAACTTATTTTCAATGTGTAAAAGAAGGAATAAAGTTGCAATTTGATTTCTTTATAAGTATAATATAATAGATTGTTAATTTTTATGAATTTACAATTTTTAGTATTATTTCAATAAATATTTCACAAATTTAGTATAAAAAATATACTATTTATGTGATAATAGATAATAAAAATGTTATCAAAATTTTATGATAAAATAAATTATGGGCAAAAAGAAAGGAAAATATATTAATGTTACAAGTTACAGGTGTTGGACTTAGATTTGGTGATAAGGAACTATTTAAAGATGTCAACTTAAAATTTACTAAAGGTAATTGCTATGGAATAATAGGAGCTAATGGTGCGGGAAAATCTACTTTTTTAAAAATATTATCAGGAGAGATAGAGCCAAATACAGGTAGTATATCTATAACTGATAAAGAAAGAATGTCGGTTTTGAAACAGGACCACTTTGAATATGAAGAAGAAACTGTTTTAAATGTTGTTATAAGAGGTCATGAGAGACTTTGGAACATAATGAAAGAAAAAGATGCGTTATATATGAAGGAAGACTTTAGTGAAGAAGATGGAATAAAAGCTGCCGAACTTGAAGGAGAATTTGCGGAACTTGATGGATGGGAGGCAGAAACTAACGCTGAGAAAATACTTATGGGTCTTGGTATAACTAAAGATATGCATTACAAGCAAATGAAAGAATTAGTTGGTGGAGAAAAAGTTAAGGTATTGTTAGCACAATCACTTTTTGGTAAGCCAGAGATACTATTAATGGACGAGCCTACAAACCACTTGGATTTTAAATCAATAAACTGGTTAAATAATTTTATAATGGATTTGGAAGAGTCTATAGTTATAATAGTATCACATGATAGACATTTCCTAAATCAAATATGTACTAATATAGTTGATGTAGACTTTGGTAAAATACAAATGTATGTTGGAAACTATGATTTCTGGTATGAATCAAGTCAATTGGCATTACAACTTGCTAAGGACCAAAATAAAAAGACTGAAGAAAAAATAGCTCAATTAAAGGAATTTATAGCTAGATTTAGTTCTAATGCCTCAAAGGCTAAGCAAGCTACATCAAGAAAGAAACAATTGGAAAAATTAGAAGTTGAAGACATACAACCATCAAGAAGAAGATATCCATATGTAGGATTTACGCCTGCTAGAGAAATTGGTAATGAAGTTTTAGAAGTACACAACTTAACTAAAACTATAGATGGAGTTAAAGTTCTTGATAATGTATCCTTTAGATTGGATAGGGATGATAAAGTAGTATTTATGGGTGATGAAATAGCTACTACTGCACTTTTTAACATAGTTATGGGAGAACTTGAACCAGATAGTGGAGAGTATAAATGGGGAGTAACTACTTCTCAAGATTATCTTCCAAAGAATCATAATAAGTTTTTTGATGGAGTAGAATATTCTTTAGTTGACTGGCTTAGACAGTTTTCTGAAGAAAAAAGTGAGAGTTTTATAAGAGGGTTTTTAGGTAGAATGTTATTCTCTGGTGAAGAAGCTTTAAAAGAAGCTCAAGTTATATCTGGAGGAGAAAAGGTTAGATGTATGCTTAGTAAGCTAATGCTTTCAAATGCTAACGTACTTGTATTGGATGATCCTACCAACCATCTAGACCTAGAAAGTATAACTTCTGTAAATAAAGGACTTGAAAAGTTCCCAGGAGTGCTTTTATTTACTTCTCATGACCATGAGTTTATATCTACCATAGCAAATAGAATTATAGAGATAACTCCAAATGGACTAATGGATAGAAAAATGGACTTTGATGAGTATTTAGAAAGTAAAGAGATACAAGACCAATTAGCTAAAATGTATGGAAAAGATAAATAATTATTAGTATAAATTTAATATAGAATTCGTTTGAAAGAGGTTGTCTCAAAATAGAGATAGGCCTCTTTTTCATTGTTGAAATAATTAAAATATGTGATAGGGAAATTTTTATTAGAACTAAATATAAAAGTAGCAAGTTGAACTATATGGTTGGCTAAATAAATTGGACTAAGGAAGTATTATAATAGAAGTATTATATGTGATGATATAGACAATAATAAAAACAGTGTAGAATTATTCTTCTAAAAAGCATTTTAGAAGAGGTAATTATATTAAAGTAACTAACTCGACCGTTAACAAGAAAAGGAGAACATAGCAGTATGTCAATTAAGAAACAAGTTCCGTATGATGAAGGATTGGATAACACTCTAAATTTATTACATGAAAGGTATTTATTTATTAAAAACAGAGTTAATCAGTATCAATATGATATATTTGAGACTCACCTACTTGGACAAAAAGTAATTTGTATGACTGGAGAAGAGGCTGCAAAAATTTTTTATGATTCAGAACTTTTTATAGAAATGGTGCAACACCTAAAAGAGTACAAAAAACATTATTTGGAGTTGGAGCTATTCAATCTATGGATGGAGACGCTCACATTCATAGAAAACGTTTATTCATCTCGTTGATGACTCCATCACATCAAAATCAACTTGCTAAACTTACAATGAAGAAGCTTGAAGATTCTATTAAAATTTGGGAAAATAAAAAGCAGATTATTCTTTTTGATGAACTAAATGAAATATTATGCAGAGCAGCTTGTCAATGGGCTGGAGTTCCACTAAAAGAATCTGAAGCAGAAAAATTAGCAAAAGAATTTAGTTTAATGATTGATGCATTTGGTGCTGTTGGTATTAGGCATTGGAAAGGAAGAAGATTTAGAGCTAAATCAGAAGAATGGATAAAAGGTATCATAGAAGAGGTCCGTTCAGGCAAGATTAAAGCAGAAGAAGAAACAGCACTTCATGCTATGGCTTTTTATAGAGATTTGAATGGTAATCAGTTGGATAGTCATATGGCTGGGGTAGAACTTATTAATGTATTACGTCCTATTGTTGCTATTTCCACCTTTAGCATTACATGAGTATCCAGAATGTAAAGAAAAACTCTTAACTAGAGATAGTAATGAACTTAAAATGTTTGTACAGGAAGTTCGACGCTACTATCCATTTACACCTCTTAATATAATGTACCAAATCAGAAGTTAAGTTATAGTCTAAGTGGGATACCCACGCTTCCTGAAAGTAAATTTATAATAAATAATATTAGAAGAAAGATTTGAAATTGTAGCTAAATAATATTAATAAGTACAATTTATACTAGTGTAGACATATATAGTTCATAAAATTAGGAATAGTTTTAAGATGTAATAGTATTTAGAGAATAAAAAATTATAGAAAATGAGTGTCTCCAAATCAAAATTGGTTGTCTACGTTGGGTTAACTTACAATGAGGTCTGGAGACAAAGTATTCAAAAAATATATAATATAATTATATAAATCTATCTCAGTGAACTTGTCCATTTTCATGCCAAGATGCAACTGCTATAACCATAATGTCATAAATTATTGTGTACTAGCATAATAGGATTTTATCTTCTGTGGGAAGAATGATATATTTTTAGTATTTATTTTGGATTGCAATTATAATAGTGAAAAAATATAAATTTAAATATAATATTAATTAGCGTTAAATAAACTTTCAGAAATTTTGTCAGAAGCTTCTTTATCCATTTCCTTAAGTACATGAGAATAAACGCTTAAGGTAGTATTTATATTTGAGTGTCCAACTCTTTCAGATATAACCTTTATAGGTACTTTAGAATTTATAAGTAAAGTAACATGTGAATGTCTTAAATCATGGAATCTAATATGAGGTAAGTTATTCTTTTCTAAAAATCTTTTAAATCTTTTACTCATAACATCCTCAGCAATAGGTTCACATTTTTTATTAAAAAACAATAAATTACTATTATTTCTAATAGAAGATTTTAATAAATTTTTATTCTGTTTTACTTTATATTCCTTTAATAAAGACATTAACTCTTTTGGAGCAGATATTTTTCTGATAGAGCTTTCTGTCTTTGGTTCCTTAAGAATTACAGAACCATTAATTCTGGAGGTTATCTTATTTACTGTTATTGTATTTTCTTCAAAATCAATATTATCCCAAGTTAGACCTAAAACTTCTGAAATTCTAAGTCCTAATCCAATGGCCAAATTAATAGGTAACTCCATATTTGTATTTTTTACTAAATCTAATAATTTTATCATTTGCTCTCTATCATAAATTTCATTTTTAAATTTTTTATATCTTGGCGTTTCTATATCATCCATGACATTTTCTTTTATTAATTTGAGTCTATAAGCTCTTTTTACTGCAAGTTTCAATATATTTATATGAATCTTAATTGACTGAGGATTTAGTTTATAAGATAGTTCATCTATGTAATTTTGTATGTGAATAGGATGTAAGTCTTGTATTTTATATTTTCCAATAGATGGATTAATGTAATTCTTACAAATACTAACATAATTATTGTATGTAGCTAATGATATATTTTCACTATATTTATTTAGAAAATCTAATAGAAATTCTGAAACTGTAATTTCATTTGGGACTAAGAAACCGTCCTTATATAAGCTTTCTTTTACCTCATTTAATCTTTTACTTGCTTCTCTTTTTTTGTCAAAAGTACCCATATTTTTTTGTTTTCTTTTGCCTGTATCTTCATCTGTAAATTCAAGGTAAACAACATAGTTTTTATTTCTTTTTCTAATAAATGCATTCATATATAACCCACCAATCAAAATTTTATACACTTATTATAACATATATACGAACTCAAAAATAGTTTTTGAAATAAAGTTGCATCTATTTTAATACATCATATATATTTATTATTTCAAATATTAGAATTTTGATTTAACAATCTGTTATACTTATAAATAAAAGATATTTACTTTTTATATTAATAGATTATATATTTCATTTATATTAAAAATTTAAGTTTTTTATATTAATAAAATTGGATTAGACATTTTAAATAAAACCTTTGACTCTAAAAGTCTATTAATATAGTATTTAATTATATAGAAGTTTGAGAGGAGTGTAAAATCATATGACTATTACTAAGATACCACCAGCAGAATTAAAAGTCATGAAATTTATTTGGGGTTCAGATTTTACAGTAACATCAAAAGATGTCATTGAAGCTATGGAAAAACTATATGATTGGAAGCAAACTACAACACTAACACTTTTATCAAGATTAGTAAATAAGCAATTCTTAAGTGCAAGAAAGATTGATAGGCATACACATTATACAGTTCTTATTGAAGAAGGGGAGTACTTACATTTTGAAACAAAAACTTTTTTAGATAATATGCATGGAAGTTCTATTGAGAGCTTTATGAAATCTTTGTTCAAAAAGGGGGTAAATGAGGAAGAATTGAACTCTGTTGAAAAATGGGTTAAAGACATTAAGAAAGATGAATAATTTAGTGTAGTTAATTATCATAAAATAAATAGTTTTTACAATAATTAGTCAAATGAATACAATATAAAGTCTTATGTAAAATTTATAATTTTTTATAAGTATTTTTATCTTTTTATCATAATATTAATACAATAAATTTGATATAAAATCAAATCAATTAGAATTTAATTTATATTAGATTTGTGGTTAATATTAGTCTAACTTGATACTGAGTATTAATCTAAAAGTAAAAATTTTTGTCCATTAATCATGTAAATTAATTGTTTTAGATACATAAAAGGTATAATTTTATTTTTGTTTTGATTATTTCTAGAGCTTAAGGTCAGTATATAATAGGTTGTATTAAACATGTTTATATTTATAAACTTAAGATAAATGTTGAAATGTATATTAATAATTGTTAAAATAAAAAGGTTCCTAGTTTTTAGGAACTTTTTTATTTGCTTAATATAAAGTGTGAGTTTTTGCTTCAGCAATAGCTCTTGCTGCACTTTTAGGGCTTTCAGTATTTTCTTTTTTGTAAAATTTAATCACTTCTTCCAAGTCTTTATTTTCAATGTCATCTTTCTTATTTTCAAGAATATAATTTACAATTGACTCATTTATCAAATCTGTCAAAATTTTATCTTCATCATTAGTTATCTTAGATATTTCTTGCAATAAAATTTCATTAACTTCTACTGTAATTTGTTTTGTATTTTTTATCATATTAATCACCTCTTGAAAAAATTATATCATCTCAAAAAAATAAATTCAATATATTTTAAAATTATAGAATTTTAATTCTTAAATTCTAAAAAATAGAAAAATTAAATAAAAGTGTTTCTAGGTCTTAAAGGATTAACAAAATATATTTAATTATAAAAGCTTTATTCTATATGATTCTAAGATAGAGGATTTATAAGGGTTTAAGGTGAATTAAATATAAGACAACTTCTTAAAGCAAATGGGTATGGTATTTAAATCTAAATGTAGACATATAATATTAAATATGCTAATATATCAAAATAATAAGGGGGGAATTTATGAAGCTTAAAGAAGCATTGATTACATGTGTTGTATGTAGTGTATGTTTAACTCCATTATTGGTAAATGGAGAAACAAAAATAGATGCAGATCATTGTAAAGAATCTATAGTAAATATAGATACTATAGTACAGTCAGGTAAAAGCTTTAATTCCAAATATAATCAAGGTATGGAAGAATATAAAAATAGTGATGAGTATAAGTTAAAAGTACAAAAGGAAAAACTACAAAATCAGTTGGGGATTAAAATAAAGAAGTTAGTACCCATAACTTTTGAAGTGAGTTATTACACAAGTCTTAATCAAGAAAATGGATATGGAGCTATAACTGCTACAGGAGATGATTTAGAAGATGGTTTTGTAGCAAACAATCACTTGAGTTTTGGAACTAAGATTATTGTAGATGGAAAATTAAAAACTGTTATGGATAGGGGGTCTAGTAAGTATTTTAGCAATTCTAATGCAATAGATGTATTTGTGCCAAAATGGAATAATGAAAGTGAATCAGATTACTATGATAGAGTTAATAATATGGGAAGGCATTATAAAAAAGGCTACATTATTGTTGAAGAATAATGCTTCTTAAAGTAATATGTATTGATTGTCGTATTTAATATATATATAATGAATATAAAACTATTAATACAATTAGATATATTACTGGGAGGGCAATATGGAACAATCTTTTATAAATGGAAAAGTAAACTTATTAGTTGAAAATTATAAAGCGTTAAATGAAGTTAAAGGTTCTTGGCAAATGGGATTAATCCAACATAGTTGTGCACTTGCATTTACCCTTAAGAACAAGAGAGTAAGCCCTAGAGTGGTAGAAGAACGAATAGAGCTTATTAAAAAAAATACTGGAATATTCTCTAATTTTAGAGGATATAATCTATTTTATATGGCAACACTACTTTCATTTGAATCAAATCCAGAAGGTAGTTTTAAGGTGATTTTAGATATATATAAAGAGCTTAAAAATGAAAAGTTTTGGGGCGATACATATTTACCACTTACAGCATCAATAGTTTATGAAAATAGAGAGAAAATGGATTACCTCACATGCATATCAAAAATGAAAATAATATATGAATATATGAGGAAAAAACATCCATTTTTAACTTCTAGTGATGACTATTGTAATATAGCACTTATTGCAATTCATTCAAAAAATTTAGAAGAAGATTTAGAATACATAGAAAAATGCTATGAGTTTCTAAATAAAAATGGTTTTTATAAAGGAAATGATTTACAAGCATTATCTCAAATTCTTTTATTTAGTGATGATAGAACTATGACTAAATGTAAAAAGACTATTGAACTTAAAAAAGTATTTAAAGAAAATGATTGTAAAATGAATTATTATGGATATCCAATAATAGGAGCAATTTCATTGTTAGATTATAGAGAAGATGAAATAATAGAAAAAATAAAAAATGTTTCAAATAAACTTAAAGAAGAAAAAGGCTTTGGAAATTGGTCTTTAGGAAAAAGTAATAGAGTAATGATTAGTTCTGCTATTGTGGCTTCAATTTATGCAGAGTCGATACAAAATGAGAATAATATAGGCTCTATAACTAATAATATATTTTTAAATATTGTTGTTGCTATTCAAATTGCATGTGTAATGGCAGCTACAAGTGCAGCTATAGCATCTTCTTCATCAAATTAATAAATATTGAAGTTGCATATATTAAAATAAATAATACAATTTATATGTTAAAAAGATATAATATTACATTTAAATTAGTTGTGATATTTGATAATATAAAACATATAATTAATATATAGATTTTAGAAAATATATAATACTACATACAATATAGGGAAAGTAGAAAAATACATCTGCTTTCCTTTTTTGATTAAATAGTATTGTGGAAAAATTTATGGAAAACTATTTAAGTTTTATATTGTATTTTTTTTTAGATGTACTAAAATAAACTTATAAAGAAAATAAAGCTTATAGATAATTAATACATATTAAAAATAAGGGGGAAGTTAAAATGGACCAAAATCTAAATTGGCTTAATGAAAAAAGAATAGAAAAAACGATAAAGTCGCTAGAAAATAATAATATGAAGGGGTATTTAGTAAATAATAAAGAAGAACTTTTCAAAAAAATTGAAGAAATAGTGAAAGTAGGTTCTCTAGTAGGATGTGGAGGTTCTATGACTTTATTTGAAACAGGAGTAATTGATTTTATAAGAGAAAAATACGATTTTCTTGATAGATATGCAAAAGATATCAAACCAGAAGAAATGAAAGAAATATATAGAAAATCATTTTCTGCAGATGCTTATTTTACAAGTACTAATGCAATAACAGAAAATGGAGAACTTTACAATCTAGATGGAAATGGGAATAGAGTAGCTGCTATGATATATGGACCTGATAAAGTAATAGTTATAGCAGGAGTAAACAAAATAGTTAAAGATGTAGACGAGGCTATAAAAAGAACAAAAACAATAGCAGCTCCAGCCAATTGTAAAAGATTAAATACAAATACTGGATGTAAGACTACTGGTATATGTATAGACTGTTCAAGTCCAGGAAGAATATGCTGTAGTTATACACTTATAAAAAGACAATTAACACCAGAAAGAATACATATAATTTTCTTAAACGAAGATTTTGGATACTAAAAGAATAAAATGAGTAAGGAGAAATAATGAAAAAAGTAAAACTTATATACAATCCTAATTCAGGTGAAAAAAAGATATTATCAAATTTAGACACTATTATAGAATTATATCAGGAACAAAATTATTTATTGATACCCTATAGATTGACTATTAAAGAACCTGTAAAAAATGCTTTTAAGGAAGTGGATAGCTCTTATGAGCATATACTGATAGCTGGTGGTGATGGTACTGTAGATTTAGTAGTAAATGCGATGAAAGAGTTAGACATAAGAATTCCAATTGGAATTTTGCCTACAGGAACTGCAAATGATTTTTCAAATGCTCTTCAAATTTCATTTGATATAAAAGAAGCCATAAATAAAATCATAAATTCAAAATCTAAGAAAATAGACATAGGGAAAGTCAATGATAAGTACTTTATAAATGTTGCAAGTGCAGGTATGTTTACAGATGTATCACAAAGGATAAATACAGACTTAAAAAATTCATTTGGAAGAATTTCTTATTATATAAAGGGAATAGAAGAAGCATTGTATATGAGAAAATTTAAGATAAAAGTATCTTCTGAAGAAATGTATTATGATGGAGATATGTATCTTATGCTGATTTTTAATGGCAAAACAGCAGGAAATATAAATCTAGCATATAAGGCTGAAATAGATGATGGATATTTGGATGTAATTATTTTTAAAGGAATGCCAATCCCAAAATCAATACCAGTTTTGATAAGTGTGCTTAGAGGGGATTATTTAGATCAATATAATGGAAATGAAATACTATACTTTAAAACTAAAAAGGTATATATAGAATGTGAAGATTCCCTTATAACGGATATTGATGGAGAAAAAGGGCCAGATTTTCCTCTTAGCATAGAATGTATAAAAGATGGAATAGAAGTTATGGGAGTCTATAGTGAAAAAAATTAATAATTTAAAGTAAATTATGAAGACTCAAATAAAAAATTACTTCTAACTAAAGTTATTTATAGCAGAAGTAATTTATATTTTAAGTCTTCATTTTTTTATTGTAAGATTATTTAGTTGGTTTAAAAGAGCTTTTTAGAGGAACTATTCTATTAAATACAAGTTTTTCATCAGTTGTATATTTATTATCTATACTAAAGAATCCATTTCTAACAAATTGAAATTTATCAAAAGGTTTAGCATCTTTTATCTGTGTAGGTTCAACAAAACCTTGTAATATTTCCAATGAATTAGGATTTATTTGTTCTAAGAAATGTTTGCCCTCATTTTCAGGGATATCATCAAGGATTAATGGTTCAAATAATCTGAATTCACATGGGATAGCTGATTTAGCATCAACCCAGTGTATTGTAGATTTTACTTTACGACCTGTAAAGCCAGAGCCACTCTTAGTTTCAGGGTCATAAGTACCATGTATTTCAACTACATTTCCATTTTCATCCTTAATTACATCAGTACATTTTACGAAATAAGCACCTTTTAAACGAACTTCATTTCCTGGGAAAAATCTGAAATATTTCTTAACAGGTTCTTCCATAAAATCATCCTGTTCTATATATAATTCTCTAGAGAACGGAACTAATCTCTTTCCTTGAGATTCATCCTTAGCATTGTTTTCTATTTCTAGCATTTCAGTTTTATCTTCTGGGTAATTAGTTATAATCAGTTTTAAAGGTCTTAAAACTCCCATGGTAAGAGGAGCTTTTGGTTGTAAGTTTTCTCTTAGGAAATAATCAAGCATTTGGCTATCTACTGTAGAGTTAACTTTTGATACTCCTATTTCGCTACAGAAATTGCGTAATGCTTCTGCAGTATATCCCTTACGTCTGATTCCGGATATTGTAGGAACACGAGGGTCATCCCAACCATCAACAATACCTTCATCTACAAGTTGTTTTAATTTTCTTTTACTCATAACAGTATTGTTTATATTAAGCCTAGCAAATTCTATTTGTCTAGGTACATTTTCCATTTCACACTCTTTAACAAACCAATCGTAAAGAGGTCTTTGGTCTTCAAACTCTAAAGTACATATAGAGTGAGTTATTCCTTCAATTGCATCTTCAATTGGATGAGCAAAGGCATACATAGGATATATACACCATTTATCTCCTGTATTGTGGTGTGTTGAATGAGATATTCTATATATAATTGGGTCTCTAAGGTTTATATTTGGAGAAGACATATCTATTTTAGCTCTTAATGTTTTTTCACCATCTTTAAATTCACCATTTTTCATTCTTTCAAATAAATCAAGGTTTTCTTCAATAGTTCTATTTCTATGAGGACTTTCTTTTCCCGGTTCAGTTAGAGTACCACGATATTCTCTCATTTCCTCTTGTGTCAAGTCACATACATAAGCTTTACCTTTTTTTATTAGTATTAAAGCTCTTTTGTACATTTCATCAAAGTAGTTAGATGCAAAATTTAATTCGTTCCAATCAAATCCTAACCACTTGACATCTTCTTTTATAGATTCTACATATTCAACATCCTCTTTTAATGGATTTGTATCATCAAATCTTAAATTAGCCTTTCCATTAAACTCCTTAGCTAATCCAAAATTAAGACATATACTTTTTGCATGACCAATATGTAAATATCCGTTTGGTTCAGGTGGAAAACGAGTTATTATACTGTCATGTTTTCCTGTTTCTAGGTCATTTATAATAATGTTTTTTATAAAATTAGATGAGTTCGTTTCATTTGACATATTTTATACCTCCTATTTAATTTGATTATAATACAGAACACTACATTGTATTGCATAATATTAATTTTAATCCAAGATTAGAAAAAAATAAAGGTGTAATTAAGAGTATTATGCAAAATATTAACTTTTATACCAAAAACATGTTTTTACAGTTTATTTACAAAAGATGAGATTGGTTGAATTAATCTTTAAAAGACTGTATTATAATATGTATATTGTTAAGAATATTATGTGAAGTTAGTTATCTAAATTTATTTTAAATCTGTTGACAGATTTGTAAAGGAGACGATTATGGGAAAGATTGTAAAGATTTTATTAAGTTTAATTGTTATTGTTTTAGTACTTGCAGGTATTGTTGTATATATCTTAACACCAAAAGAGAGATATGATGTTAGTTCACAAAATAATAAAATCATAGATGAAGAATATTTATCAAAAGGTTCATATATAAATTCTATGGAAATAGTAAAAAATCCGCTTAGAATGGTTGGAAAAGTATCTGTTTCAGAGGAAGAGTTTAAAAACTTAATATATACATTAATGCAAAAGCATGGCATTAAAGAACTTGAAAATAATTTTGTTGAAATGAAGGATGGTAAAATAAAGATAGCAGGACCATATAAGGTATTTGGTCTGATAAATAGTCAGTATGAACTTGAATTGAAACCTACTTTAAAGGATGAAAATTTAGTTGTGAGTCTTGAAAATGTGAAACTTGGAAAATTCAAGATAAGTGATAAAATGTTAGAAAAAATACTAAGTAACTATAATAAAAAAGTTCCATTTGAGGTTAATGGAAATAAGATTACTTTAGAAAAAACATATCTTTATCCAGTGACACTTAAAAAGATATCTATAAAAAAAGGAAATGTTGACTTGGATATGGAAGTAGAAATAGATTTAAAATCACAAATAAATGGGGCATTAGGATACTTAAAGGATTCTGGAAAGGTTCAAGATATACTAAATCATATGATTAATTTAAAGAAAACATCTGTTGGTTAAAAATATAGAAAATTTATATTTATATTTTTATTATATTTTATATAATATTAAAGCACTTTAAAATCAAAATTTGTAAAACAACATTTATTATGTTAGAATATTTTATGATATTAAATTGTAAGTGTATAATATTATTTAGTTACTAGATTGGGGGGAAATGATGAATAAAGTCTATATTGTAACAACATATACAGGAACTGTATTATCTTACTTAATAAGGAATATAAGCAAAAAACTGTATACACATGTGTCAATATCACTAAATGAAAATCTAAAACCAATGTATTCTTTTGGAAGACTAAATCCAAGAAATCCATTTATTGGAGGTTTTGTTGAAGAAAATATAAATCAAGGATTATATGCTATAAGAAAAAACACTGTGTGTAGAGTATATTCATTAGAAGTAGATAATTTACAATATGAAAATCTATCTAAAAATATAAAATTGATTAGTGATTATAGAGAAGATTACTATTACGATATAATGGCATTAATATATTTGGCAATAAATATTCATAGACAGTCTGAATATAAATATGTATGCTCAAATTTTGTTGCTGATATGTTAGAAAAAAGTGAGATAGACATTTTAAATAAACCAGCATTTGAAGTAACACCAAATGATTTTTATAATTTATCTGGTTTAACCTTGGAATATGAAGGTTTATTATCAGAATATAATTCTAGACAACATTCTTATGTATCAAAAATCGCAAATATCTAAAAACTTACTTTAGAGTTTTTCATATAAAAAATATTGCTAGATAATTAGGCTGAAGATAGTAGTTTAACTTCGAGAGGATTAAGAATTCGTAAATCTTAGTTAGAATACTTTCTTCAGTTTTTAAATTTCTGTTATTATTTGTATTTTTATAGTATTTTTGGATATATATATTAGATATAATTAAATAAACAGAACTATAAATATATAAAGATATCTTAACGCATAATAAATATGATAAATATTTATTTTTTGTAAATATATGGATATAATAGTAATAATAACATTTTTTAGAGAGGAGTATTAAATGAAACGATATCTTAAAACATATGGAGTTGCATTAATAGTTGTAATAATTTATGCATTTGTTAAATTACCTGTACTAAGATTAGATTTTACATCTTTATTTTCAGTAGGAATAATTTTCTTTGTTATATCAGGAATACTAGATATGATGCTAGATAGAAATGAAAGAACATCTAAAATTGCTAAGTATAATTTTTCAATAGCAATAGCTTTACTTGTGTATATTGTAGTGGTTCCTTTTATAACTTCTACACCTGTATTTCATGCAAAATCATATAAAGAATTATTGGGAAAAGTAACTGAGAGTAAATTTACCAATGACATTAGTCCTGTCAGTGTAAATGACATTCGTCTTGTAGATGAAGATATGGCCATGAAGTTGGGTGACAAAAAACTTGGAGAAGTTCCAGCAATAGGTAGTGTATCAAAATTAGGAAAATTTCATATACAAAATGTGGATGGAGAGTTGTACTGGGTAGCACCTCTTGTTCATAGAGACATAATTAAATGGATAACATCTTTAAGTGGTACAAGTGGTTATGTAAAAGTATCAGCTAGTAATCCTCAAGACGTTCAATTAGTTCAAGAAATAGATGGAAAGCCAATAAAGATAGTTTATCAACCAGAAGCCTACTTACATCAAGATTTACAAAGACATTTATACATACATGGTATTGTAAATGTTGGTATGACAGATTTCACTCTTGAAATAAATGACGAAGGTAAACCTTATTGGGTTGTAAGTCTATATGAACATAAAATTGGTTATGGAGGAGCAAATGCTACAGGAATAGCCACTGTTGATGCAGAAACTGGAAAAATAAATGTTTATGATGTTAAGAACACACCTAAATGGGTGGATAGAATACAGCCACAAGAATTTATAACAGACCAGATTAAAGACTGGGGTGTTTATGTTAATGGATTTTTAAATTCTGTTATATCAGAAAAGGGAGTATTAGTACCAACAGAAGGAACATCGCTAGTTTATGGTAATGATAACAGGTCTTATTGGTATACAGGTATAACATCTTCAGGTGGAGATGAATCTACAATTGGATTTATCTTAGTCGATTCTAGAACAAAAGAAGCCAAACTATATAAACAGCCAGGAGCTACTGAAACAGCTGCAATGAAATCAGCTGAAGGTAATGTTCAAGAAAAAAATTATGAAGCAACATTCCCTGTAATGTACAATATATTAGGTCAGCCAACATATGTATCTTCATTAAAAGATAAGGCGGGTCTTGTTAAGAGAGTTGCATTTGTATCTGTTGAAGATTATAATGTACTCGGTATAGGTGAAGATAAAAATGAAGCATTAAGAAATTACAAAGATGCATTAGAATCTAAGGGAAATGATTTAAAACTTGATAATGACTTAAAAGATGAAGTTATAGAAGGTACAGTGACAAGAATAAGTCCAGATGTACGAGGAGGAAATACTAATTATTATGTAACTTTAGATTCAAATAAAGAAATAATATTCAAGGCTACTTCAAAAGTATCTAGTGAATTACCATTGACTCAAGTTGGAGATAAAGTTAAAATATCGTATTCAAAAGAAGAATCTGGTGTAATTGAAATGTCAGAGTTTGATAACCTAAATATTGCAAATTTTAAAGATAAAAAAGTAAAAGAAGGAACAGGAACTGATGAAAATACAAATTCTCAAGATTCTGAAAATCAAGGGAATGTATAATTTAAATAAAAAAATTGTTAATAATATTTAGTATGTTAATAGCTAATTTTTATAGAAACTATTTCTATAAAAATTAGCTATTTTATTTTAATTCTTTGTAAATTTAATGTCATAAAATTAATATAATATTAGTACAACTTTGCAAATAATACTTCAAGGAGAATGTACTATGACGAATATGGAAAAAGAGATATTACTTTTAATTAGCAGGGTTAGATGTGTTACAGAAGCTCAATTTAGAAAAATTTATGGAGACCAAAAGAGATATAATAAAAAAAATTTCAAAAAAACTTTGAGAAAAATGTGTAGTGAATATACACTAAAAAAATATCCTTGTGATGTGGATTATTATAATTATAAAGACCTCTCTTATGTATACTATTTGAATGGTAGTAAACTTTTTAAGGGAGATGATTTAATAAAGGCTCTAGTAGGGTCAGAATTAGTTGTTAGAATCAATACTGCAGGTTGTGATGTAAAAAGATTCTACAGAAATGTTAGTGTAGATGATGTGAAATACGATTTATTTATTGAATATACAGACCAATTTGGTAATATAAAGCAAGTTTTAGTAGATGTTGATTTAAATAATGAAATAGATATTTCTAAATATGAAAATCTTTCTAAAAAAATAGATAAATCTACAATTCCCTTTTTTAAAGTGCCAAATGTTTTGGTAGTTACACCAGATAACTTATCTGAATTAAATGATTTAGAGAGATATGATAATGAGTATAGTATAAATTTTATAGATTTAGGATTAAATAAACTATTTAATTGTATATAAGCAAATTTTTAAAAAGAAGAATACTGATTTGCCACATTTTGTAAAATAATTGTTGCAATATTATATAGAATGTGATAAAACTATATTAATAAAAAAATAATGAGCCTAGGGTAGAGGTAGCTATATTCAATAGTATTCAATAGTAGCTGGTAAGTGTTGATAATTGATGAAAGGGTCTATAGCCGAAGAGAGTTTGTTGACGGACAAATTTTCTGGACTTATGCAGAATATGTATAAGGCTGTCACTTTTAAAGTGGTGAGCTACAAGGTTACTTGGTCTATGAAATTTACACGTCCAAAGTATACCTTTGGGCGTTTTTATTTATCAAAATTTAGTTTG
Organism: Clostridioides sp. ZZV15-6383; assembly: GCF_020657735.1. Classification (NCBI taxonomy): domain Bacteria; kingdom Bacillati; phylum Bacillota; class Clostridia; order Peptostreptococcales; family Peptostreptococcaceae; genus Clostridioides; species Clostridioides sp. ZZV15-6383. Next base: position 186,961 of record NZ_JAGWCV010000002.1, read on the forward strand.
AGGGGGAAAAGACATGAGTATAATTGTCCAAAAATATGGTGGAAGTTCAGTAGCAGATACTGACAAAATAAAATCAATTGCAGAAAATATAATAGAAAGAAGAAAAGAAAACCCACAAATGGTAATAGTTGTGTCTGCTATGGGCAAATCCACTGATGAATATATAAATTTAGCAAAAGAATTAAGCCATGAACCCAGTAAGAGAGAATTAGATGCTTTGATGTCTACTGGTGAAATGATTTCAGCGTCTTTATTATCAATAGCATTGAATGGGCTTGGATGTAAAGCTATAAGCTATAATGCTTACCAGTTAAATATAAAGACAAGTGGTCTTCATGGAAAATCTCAAATAGATGATATAAATGTAAATAGAATTAAAAATAGTTTAGATGAAGGAAATGTCGTAATAGTAACTGGATTTCAAGGAATCAATGAAGATGGTGATGTAACTACTCTTGGAAGAGGTGGTTCAGATACATCTGCTGTGGCTCTTGCAGTAAAATTAAATGGAAAATGTGAGATATATACAGATGTTGATGGAATTTATTTTACAGACCCAAGAAAATATTCAAAGGCTAGTAAACTTGATGAGATTGAATATGAAGAAATGCTTGAGTTAGCAAGTTTAGGAGCACAAGTAATGCATTCAAGAAGTATAGAACTTGCACAAAAATATGGTGTTGAAATTTATGTTGGACGTACATGTGGTACAGTAAAAGGAACATATATAAGAGGGGGAAAAGATATGAAATTAGAGGATAAAGTAATAACAGGATTAGCTACTAGTGATGATGATAGTTCTATAACAATAAAAGATTTTAAAGCAGAAAATATATCTAGTTTATTTGAAGACATAGCAACTATGGGAATAAGCGTAGATATGATAAGCCAAACTGCACCTATTTTGGATAAAATAAGTGTATCATTTACAGTTCCAAAAGAAGAATTAGGTGAATGTAAAAAAATAGTATCTAAATATACAGATGAAGAACATGTAGTAATTGATAATAATATTACTAAATTCTCTTTAGTAGGTCTTGGTATGAAAAATACTTCTGGAGTTGCTGCTAAAGTATTTAAGATATTCAATGAAAATGGTATAATGATAAAACTTATAACTACATCAGAAATTCGTATAACTTGTGCTATAAATTCTGATGATAAACAGGTAGCTATAGAGAAAATAGCAGAAGTATTTAATATATAAAATTTAGGGAGGATATTATGAAACTTCATGGAACTATGACCGTAAATGATAATGAATTATATATTGGAGGAGTGAGTTGTTTAGAGCTTAGTAAAAAATATCAAACTCCACTTTATGTATTTGATGAAGCTTTAGTAAGACAAAATTGTAGAGAATATGTAGAATATTTTAAAGCAAAAGATGGAAAAAATAAGGTTGCTTATGCAGGAAAGGCTTTTTTACCTCTTTACATGTGTAAGCTTATAAATGAAGAACAAATGTGCTTAGATGTAGTTTCAGGAGGCGAATTATATACAGCTTATAAATCAAATTTTCCTATGGAAAAAGTTTTCTTCCATGGAAACAATAAGACTAAAGAAGAAATAAACATGGGATTAGATTTAGGTGTGGGTAAATTTGTAGTAGATAATTTTTATGAGTTAGACTTACTTGAAGCGTTATGTGAAGAGAAAGGGAAAACTCAAGATATATATTTTAGAATAACTCCTGGTATAGAAGCTCATACACATGATTATATAAAAACTGGACAGATAGACTCTAAATTTGGATTTGCTTTAGTAAATGGAGATTTATTTAGAGCAATAGAAAAATTAAGTGAATACAAAAACATTAAACTTGTGGGTCTTCATGCTCATATAGGTTCACAAATATTTGATGTGGAACCATACATAGATACAGTAGATATAATGATGAACTTAGTAAAAGAAATAAAAGAAAAATTCAACATACAATTAACAGAGATTGACTTAGGTGGGGGTGTTGGAGTTTATTATAGTGAAGGAGATAAACCTAAAACTATAAAAGAATTCTGTGAAACTATAATCACTAAAGCAGAAAATTCATGTAAAGAGCTTGGAATAGAAGTGCCTACATTAGTAATAGAGCCAGGAAGATCAATAGTTGCAAATGCAGGAAGTACATTGTATACAGTAGGTTCAATAAAGGATATAAAAGATGTTAGAGTTTATGTAAGTGTAGATGGAGGTATGACAGATAATGTAAGACCTTCGTTGTACCAAGCTAGTTATGAATGTAGCATTGTGAATAAAATTAACCATGAAACTATGAATCATGTAACAATAGCTGGAAAATGTTGTGAGAGTGGAGATATATTAATTGGAGATATAAATATAATGGACATTAAAAGTGGAGATATACTTATAACAACATCAACTGGTGCATATGGGTATTCAATGTCTTCAAATTATAATAAAATACCAAGAGCGGCAGTAGTATCAGTATTTGATGGAAATGATAAGATAATTTGTAAGAGACAAAGCTATGAAGATTTATTAGCTTTAGAGGTATAAATAAAGAAGTATATAATAAAAATTAAATATTAAAATTTATTATGAGCAGATTTGCTAAGATATGTATCTTTAAATTAATTTTTAGTTTGAGATGTAATTTGTAGCATATCTGCTTGTTTTCGTTTACTAACAAATTTCCTGTAATAAATATAAAATATTTTAAAAACTTCCTAATTATGATAAAATTTAAAGTATATGACAAGGAGGGATTTAATGAGAGGAAGAGTAATTTTATTAATATCGATATTATCTATATTTCTTGTAGGATGTTCATTTAATAAAAAATATGAAATAAATTTAACAGAGCAAGGAAAAACATATTTAGAAAAGCATGACTATAAAAAAGCTATGGAATCATTATCCTCTGCATTAGAAGAAGATAATACTAATGAGAATGCAAGAGCTATGTACATGCAAGCTATGAGAATGTCAAATGTGACTGAGTTTGAAGACTTAAAAAATTATGAGGATGCAATTAAGGAACTTAAGCTTATAGAGAAAATAAAAAATGGTTCATCTGTTATTAAAGAAGAGGCAACTAAAAAGAAAGAAGAATTAACTAAATTAGAAAAAGAACAAAATGAAGCAGAAGAACAAAGAAAGAAAAAGGCAAAAGATACAGCAGGAGAAGATAGGTATAGAGTAGAATCAGATGCAAGGAAATCTTCTTACAGTACAAGTAATAAAAGTAATAAATCTAGCTCCAAAAATAGTAGTAAAAAGTCAGATGATAATAATAACAATTCTTCTCAGAATCAAGAAAAACCAAATAATAGTAATCTAACACCATCACCAACTCCACCAGATACTAGTGGTGGAAATTCTCAAAGCTCAAATAATCAATAAATATAAAATGTTTATATGCATTTAATTAACAAAATGTATATTATAAAAATAACTCTTAGCAAGTTTTTCTTGTTAAGAGCTATTTTTTTGAGAAATAATTTAACAAATAAGAGTTAATTTTTAAACTAAGAATTAAAAGTACGATAAATATAAACTATTGCAAGCGATTATCTATATATTTATCAACATAAGTTTTTACGACAGCAGCTATTGGTACTGAAAGAAAAACTCCTATAAAACCAAATAGAGATTGACCTATTAAAATAGCAGAAATTACCCATACAGCTCCTATACCAACTTGATTACCCATAACTTTTGGCTCTATAAAATTTCCATCTAATTGTTGCAATATAAATATAAATACAATGACCCATATAGTTTTTTGTGGACTATATAATATTGTCATGGCTATTGGAGGTATTGCACCAATAAAAGGGCCGAAATAAGGTATTATATTACCTAAGAATATTATTGAAGCTAAAAACAAAGAATTTTCTATACGGATAACAAATTGAAATCCTAAGAATGCAATTATACCAATAATAAGAGAGTCAAATATTCTACCAATTAAATAATCATAGAAAATATCATGAGTAGTCCTAAAAAATTCTATAATATTATCTGCTTTGTTTCTAGCAGTAGAAGAGTATAGAAATCTCTTAAATCCCAATGAAATTTTTTCTTTGTCATATATAATATATATAGATAGTATAAATCCCATTGTCATATTAAATAACATAGAAGATATGCTAAGTGTATAGATTAAGAAGTTTTTAGGAATTCTACTAATAAAATTACTTGCTTCTTTTAATACATTATCTAAACTATGTTGCATATGAGGAATTAAAGCTTTTAGAAAATCGATGTTTGACATATTTTTTTCTATAAAATTGTTTATATAATCAGTATACATAGGCATTTCATTTATCAACCTATTTAATGTATTGGCTATTGAGGGAATTAACAACCTAATGGCAAAAGCTAAAATAAGACCTATAAATATATAAGATAAAAAAATGGCTAAAAGCCTCTGTGTTTTGAATTTTATCTCAAAAATCATTACAAGTGGATTTAAAAGTAAAGCAAGTAAAATAGCTAGCAAAAATGGGCTAAAAAACTTTAAGAATCCTTCAATGCTAGATATGAAATCTGATGGAGTATTAATAAATTTAAAAAATAAAATTCCAATAAATACGACTATTAAATAATATTTTATATTTTCTTTTGAAATAATAATCACTTCCTTAAAATAGTGTTTAGTCAGCTATTACATATTAATAGTATGTGAAAAGAAATTACAATTATTTAGGAAAATTAAATAATTTTTTAGCTTGTTTTTAATTAAGGTCTAGTATAGTATAATAATGTAGCAAAATTAACATTGATAAAATATTAAATAACATATAATTTAGGATAAGGAAGGATTATGTATGAGAATTAATAAGTATATAGCTTCTTGTGGAATTGCATCTAGAAGAAAAGCAGAAGAAATAATTCTTGAAGGAAGAATAAAAGTAAATGGAAGTGTAGTAAAAGAGTTATCTTTTAATATTGATGAAGAAAAAGATATAGTAGAATTTGATAATAAAAAAGTAAAACCAAGTGAAAATTATATCTATATAGTATTAAATAAACCAGAGGGATATATAACTACAGTAAAGGACCAGTTTGACAGACCAAGTGTAATAGATATACTTAAAGATGTAAAGGAAAGAGTATATCCAATAGGAAGACTAGATTATGAAACTAGTGGACTTTTGATACTTACTAATGATGGCGATTTGACATACAAACTTACTCATCCAAAACATGAGATTGATAAAACGTATGTGGCAAGTGTGAAGGGAATTGTAAGTAATGATGAAATAAGAAGATTCGAGACAGGATTAAAAATAGAAGATTACACAACAGCACCTGCCAAAATAAGAGTAACTAAAGAAAATAAAGAAAAAAATTATTCTGTATGTGAAATAACCATACATGAGGGCAGAAATAGACAAGTAAGAAAAATGTGTAAAGCTATAAATCATCCAGTTTTAAATTTAAGAAGAATTTCTGTAGGGAAAATAATATTAAAAGATATAAAAATTGGAGAATATAGATACTTAACAGAAGATGAAATAAAATATTTAAAATCAATAAAATAAGATAAAAATGACACAAAGTTAATAGTAGGGAGAAATGATATTATGGCATATGCAAAATATTTAACTAAAATTACGGATATAAATAAATTTTATTTAGAAAATATTATACATGAAGGTGATATAGTAATTGATGCTACTATGGGAAATGGCTATGATACAAGGTATCTAGCTGATAAGGTCGGAGAAAAAGGCTTTGTGTATGCTTTTGATATACAAGAGGAAGCAATAAAGTCTACAAGAAAAAAATTAGAAAAAGAAGGATATATAGACAGAGTAAAATTGATTTTTGATGGGCATGAAAATATGAATAAGTATATAAAAGAAGAAGTTTCATGTGTTTTATTTAATTTAGGGTATCTTCCAAGAGCAAAACATTCAATTATAACCAAACCAGAAACAACTTTAAAAGCCATTAAATTGAGTTTAGGAATGTTAAAAGAAAATGGAATAATAAGTATTGCTATATATACAGGGCATGATGGAGGGCAAGAAGAAAAAGATTGTATATATAACCTTGTCAATAATTTAAATCAAGATGAATTTAATGTTTTAGAATCTAAGTTTTTAAATCAAGTCAATAACCCACCACAATTGATTTTCATTGAAAAGAAAAAATCACAGTAAATACTAAAAAAAACTTGACAAGATTCTATTAAGAGTTAATATATATATTGTGACATATTAAAATTACTTTAAATAATAAGCATATGATAGTTTGCTTTCAAAATAAAATATACACTTAAATATGCAAAATAAGATGGATAACTTTTAAATGAGTAAAAATTGAAAAATTTAAAAGAAATATTGGATAAATATTAAAAAATGCAAGGAAAGATGGTATAATAAATTTAATCGAAAATACTATGTGAAGTATAAGGTACAGAAAAGTTAGAATTTTATGAGTTTAAGAAGTTATGATAAAAACTAAGATGAAATTGAGATAAAAAATAAAGTAATAAAATTTTTAGAGAAAAAGACAGTGTTAACAAAAACAAAATAGTTTATATAACTAAAAGGAGAAAAAAATGGAAGAAACAAATGAAATGAAGGACAGCAAACATTTGATATCAAATATACAATCTCAGTACACTAGATTGAGTAAAGGTCAAAAACTTATAGCACAATACATTTTAAATAATTATGATAAAGTTGCATTTATGACTGCATGCAAATTGGGTGAAACTGTAGGAGTAAGTGAGTCTACAGTTGTAAGATTTGCAAATGCCTTAGGTTATAGTGGATATCCTAAATTACAAGCTGCACTTCAAGAACTCATAAAAAATAAACTAACTACAGTACAAAGAGTTGAAATGGCACATGATTATTCCGATGATTTCGCAATACTGAATAAAGTTTTAAAGAGTGACATAGATAATATAAGATCTACTTTAGAAGAAATTGACGAAAGAGCATTTAAAGAAGCTTCTAATAAACTTTTAAAAGCTAGAAAAATATATATACTTGGAATGAGAAGCTCTTTTGTAGTAGCTCAATATTTAGGTTTTTACTTAGATATAATACTTGACAATGTTCATATAATTAGAATGGATATGGGAGATGCTTTTGAGCAGATTGTAAGAATAAATGAAGAAGATGTTATAGTTGCGATTAGTTTCCCTCGTTATTCAAAGAAATCTTATCAAATTGTCAATTATGCCAAGGAAAAAGGAGCACATGTAATATCATTAACAGATAGTTTATTTGCACCAGTAGCAGCACTTGCAGACAACACTCTCTTGGTTAAAAGTAATATGGCTTCGTTTGTAGATTCTCTAGTTCCAGCGCTTAGTATTTCAAATGCTCTTGCTATATCTGTTGGAATGAAGGAAAAAGAAGATATTAAACAACACTTTGATGATTTGGAGCAAATTTGGAAAAGATATTCTGTGTATGAGTAAAGTTTCCATATTAATAAGCATTATTAGTTATTAAAAGGTTCAAATATAGTGATGTTTGGACAAAATATTATAAAAAACTGACTGGCATTTAACTGTCAGTCAGTTTTTTTATTTTTATATAAGGAAATTTGGAATACATGGAAAAATATGTTTAATATATTATTAATCAGGGTATAAAATATTATAAACAGAATGATAAGAGGTGGATGAAATGCTTATACATAATAAAAGTTTCTATCCAAATGATATATTTTCAAGATTAGATTTTTCAAGAATAAAAAGTCAGTTAAAATTGATAGACAATGACTTATCAGACTTTGGAAGCATATGTGTAATCGAAAAAGAACATTATACAATAAGCGTAAATAGTATAGGTGAGATAAATGTGTATTATGATTTAGAGTATGAAAATAATGTAAAAAGAATAGTTGATGAAATTGAAAAGCTATTTAAATCTCAAGTTAGAACGTTTAGTATATCTACATACAGAAATTGATAATTGAAAGATAGAAACTAAAAATAATCACTACTATCTTTTTTTAACTAGAAAATCTAATACTAAAGATGTAGGTAGATTACAAATATTAGATAGAATCAGTAATAATATAATCTATAACATGTATGGATAAACTAATGTAATAATATAAACAGAGGTATAAGCAGATGAAAAGTTAGATATTTTGCTAACAGTGCAAATAAACATTGGGTAGAAAAGAATGTACAAAGATTGGGGGTATGTGGTAAAATTATCAATCGAAAAGTATGAATTGCTATGCTAAAGTTTTTATAGGCAATGGAGAGCAAATATATAAAGGAACAGTTTCTTTTTTAGAAGATAGTTTGTTTATTACTTTAATCAATGTTAATTTTAATGGTGATGTTATAGTAAAATAATAAGAAACACATATTATAATAAAAAAGAGTGCTTTTAAACACTCTTTTTTAATCATCTTCATCTTCTACATATTCAAGTATATCGCCTGGTTGGCAGTCTAAAGCTTTACAAATTTCATTTAGAGTAGTAAATCGAATAGCCTTTGCTTTTCCAGTTTTTAAAATTGATAGGTTTGCATTTGTGATATCTATTTTTTCTGCCAAATCTTTAAGTGATATCTATTTTTTTGCCATCATTACATCTAGGTTAACTACAATTGCCATAACATCACCTCTATATCGTCAAGTCATTATCTTCTTTTATTTTTATAGCTTTATCAAATATTTCAGAAATTACAAAGCACATTAGTGCAAATACAAAAGAAATAACCATAAGTGGTGAAATACCTCCACTATTGTCCCAAAATATCATTATAGGACCAGTATTTGAGCCATAACCAATTATACATTCAATTGTAGTATTTACTAATAAACAACATCCCATTGTTTTGAATCTTTTTACATTTTCAAGTATGAATGGGGAGTATTTAGTACTATTAATTATAAATATCAAGAATAAAATGACTATAAAGTAGTCAGAAAAATATAGTATTCTTGCAATTAAAGTAATTACTTTGTCAGAACTAAAATCATATAAAAACATAGGTATCATACATAAGAATATTATACCAGCAACACCTAAAAGTGATAACAGAAAATATAGAAATACTGATAATATATTACTAAAAAATTTTGTACTCATAAAATATCATCTCTTTAATATAAACTATATTATTGATTATAATATATAATTTATTGTTTTTAAATAATAAATTGTTGGTATAACATATAAAGCCATTATAATATATATTAAAAAGAAGAATATATAATGTAGTGAGTTTATATTAAAAAGATTATGCAAACTAGTGTTAATCAATAGAAGATTGTAGTATTATTTTTTATTTAACTAAAGTATTTAACCATTTGTATAATGTATTTAATTCTTCTGGTGTGTTAAACCAATGTTTACCATTTTCCATAATAGCAAGGTTACAATTAAACTTTTCTACAAATCTCTCTACAACACTGATTTCAGTAAGTTCATCGTACTTACCATATAATATGTTTGTTGGTACATTCCATTGAGTAATAGGATGTTGTTTTACATATTGTAGATATTCCCATGAAAGAGTATGCCCAAATGAAGTTGGGATAATTAGTTCATGTTTAAGTTGTTCTTCTGATACATTTGCCCAAAGCATCATATTTGAAATAAGCTGTTGCATATCAAGAATTGGAGATACAAAAATACACTCCTTTAAGTTCTCTTTTTCAAAGCTTAGCATACTAAACCATGCTCCAATGCTATTTGCATATAACGAAATTTGATTCCAGTGGCATTTTGCATATTCCATAATGGATACTAGCTCTGGAACAACATGCCATGGGTCAAATGAATTCTTTTCTTCTTTACGTTCTCCATGTTCAGGCAAATCAATACTTAAAACTTGCCATCCATGACGAACAGCAATATTAGCAAAAGCTTCAGCCTCCTCTTTATAACCACATTGACCATGTATATAAATATATAATTTACTTGAAGGATTTCCCAAAAGGATTGAAGGAATTCCATTAATTTGAAAATGTTTTTTTTTCATAAAAATCTCCTCTCAGTTTGATATATTAGTTATTGTTATGTTAATCAAACTATAAAATGATGTTGTGTAGTATCTAATTCAATATAATACTAATTAACTTAGCTATAAAACTAATTTAATTAGTATTATATTGAATTAGAATTAAATTGTCAAGATTTTATGATACGATAAAGCATTTTGTAAGTTTCAATTATTGACTAAACTAATTAGATTAGTTAAACTAATAAAGTAATTAATTTTAAATGAAAGAGGGAGAATCATGCGTGTTAGTAGAGAAATGGTTATACAAGTTGCATCAGATATAGCTAATAAAGATGGGCTTAACAAGGTTTCTTTAAAAGTTATTGCAGAAAATCTAGGTATACGTACACCATCTTTATACAATCATATAGAAAGTCTGGATGACTTGTTACTTGAAGTAGCTCATAAAGGTATGAGAGAGATGAATAATCAGATGACAAAGGCGGTTATTGGCAGTTTGGGAGATACAGCTATAAAATATATAAGTATTACATATTTTAATTTTATAATTTCTAATCCTGGTGTTTATGAAACAATTCAGTGGGCTACTTGGCATGGAAATAATGAAACATTAGAAATCTTTAATGAATATAAATCCTTATTAGAAAAACTTATTCTTTCTTGTAATCTAAAAATAAAGAATACAGGTGAAGTATTAAATCTAATAATGAGTGTACTTCATGGTTACTCGACTTTGCAACTTGGGAAATCACTTTTGAATAAAGAAGAAGCTATAAAAGGTTTAACTGATTCTATTGATACTGTATTATTAGGTATCCATAAAAAATATGATTAAGTAGGTAAATCAACTAGTTTAACGTACTTATTGAACACGTCTTCATAAGGCATACAAATTAAAATTCCATGATAAAAATTTCATCATTTGTATCAAATGAAAAACTGTAGGACAGCAGTGTATTGCAAGAATGCTTATTTTCTAATGAACAATCGTGCTTACAAATAGGAGATATAAAGAGAAACAGTATGGGTTAAGCTTAATAATGGAGTTGATTTATATATTGGTCAAAAAAGATAACAAAAAATAAATCAGAGCTCCATATTAGTAAAGTTTTTAAAGTATGTTATTAAAAAAATAAAAAAGATAGTTCTATTTTTAAAGCGTAATTTAAAAGCAAAGCCACTATAAAAGATTTAAGAGACTTTGCTTTTTATTTGGTTTATTATATTAACAATTTCATAGGGGTAAAACGTATACCATCAGAAATTTGTTCAACTGCAGTATCTTTAAATCCTAATTTGTGATAAACTTCAACAGCATAAGGTGATGAATTTACAGTTATTCCAGTTAAATTAGTTTTATTAAAAGTACAATATTCTATACCGGTAGCCATTAATTTTTTTGCAACTCCACGTTTATGATAATTTTTATCTACAAATAGCATACATATATGATTTAAGTCTCTAATAGCTAAGACTCCAATCAATTTTTCACAATCGAAACAACCCCAAAAGAAGAGTGATTTTTCTTTGACTTTTTCAATAATAGAGTTATATTCTATAAATTCATGAAATGACTTAATTCCTTCATCACAATAATCTGGAGATTCAAATTCTTCAAATACGTTCCAGATTAGTTCTAATGCATTTTTAATATCATCTTCATTTAATTCTCTTATTAAATATTCTTTTAACATCATAAACAACACCTCTATTATTAAAAATTTTAATTATAATTATATACCTTAAATATATTTAATCCAATATAATTTGTTTTATAAATTTAGAATATTATAATAATATATAATTTATATAGTATAGTTAGACTATAAAAAGTATTTAATCATATACAATTTAATAAATCAAATAAGCTTAAAACAATATTATGTAGAATAAAAATATATATGATACAATAGTGTTATATTCAAAATGTTAAAATAAAAATCTATACAATATATTTAAAACTATTATGTAATTAGAAAAGGAGATAAGTATGCAGATTATTGATATAAATATAAATAATATTGACAATGAACATATATGTTGTGCAATTTCTGAAAAAAAAGGAGAAAATTGTGTTTCCTCTAAAAAACTTTGGATGAAAAGCAATTTTGATAAAGGTCTTGTATTTAAACGATTAGATGTAAGGGGGAAAGCTTTTATAGAATATATTCCAGCAGAAAATGCATGGTGTCCTGTAATTGCAGACAATTATATGTTTATTAACTGTTTTTGGTTATCTGGAAAATTTAAGGGGCAAGGATATTCTAATCTATTGTTACAGGAATGTATTGATGATGCAAAATCAAAAGGAAAATATGGATTAGTTGTGCTTTCATCTAGTAAAAAAATTCCCTTTTTATCTGATGCCAAGTATCTAAAATATAAGGGATTTTGTTTAGCAGATACATCAGAACCAAATTATGAGTTATTGTATTTTCCATTTACTGATAATGTTCCTATTCCGTGCTTTAAGGATTGTGTGAAAAAAAGAAAGTTAAACGAGAATGGTATAGTTTTATATTATAGTAATCAGTGTCCACATACAGAAAAATATGCTCCTATTTTGAATAAAATTGCAAATTCTAGAGGTATTGTTGTAAATCTTATAAAATTTGAAACAGCAAAAGAAGCACAAAATGCTCCTGCACCATTTACTACATATAGTCTTTTTTTTAATGGTGAATTTGTAACTAACGAGATACTTTCTGAAAAAAAGATTGAAAAATTTTTAGATAGTAAAGTTAAAAAAATTTAACTAAAAATAGATATAAATATCGTATTTTAAAAACATATTATTTTATAATTTAATATATTTTGAAATTTTATTAAATTTACAAAAGATAAATTATAAAATTATTTGATAAGAGATTCTTAAGTGGTGATAGTTAAATTCTATCACCATTTTTACCAACAATTATTTGGTGCTTATAAAATATATTTTAATTTCTAAATTATTTTAAAGAAATTTTCTACTATGTCATAACTATTGTAATGAAATTTATTATTAATTATTATATAG